>CAZVXR010000074.1:0-10558 GCA_964630865.1 uncultured Pirellulales bacterium
TGTTTCTATATACAAAAACACGCTTGCATTTTCGGTCAATTTCGGGTTATAATCTGGGGCTTTTGGGAGTGGATTCCCCTTATATTAACTATAGATTAGGAGTTTAGACGATGATTGGCTGTCATTTAGGTCGTTTCTTTCAGGCATCGGTTGCGGGCGGTTCGTATCAGGAAGGCCTTACGGCGGTCGTGCAAGGTACGCCGCCGGGGATGAGCCTGACCGAACAGGAACTGTATGGCGATTTACTGCTTCGCAAACCGGGTGCCGATGAGCTATCCAGCCCCCGCAAAGAACCCGATCTTCCGGTTCTTTATACGGGGCTCAATTCCGCCGACACCATCGAAGGCGCCGGCAATAAAAACTTAACGAATGGAACGCCCATTTCCATTCTGATACCCAATCTCGACCGGCACTTCATTCATGTTAAGCAATATCAGGACACCAACCGCACACCCCGCCCAGGACACGCCTCGTGGGCATCGTTCTGCAAATATGGCCCCTGTGATGACGCTATCGGCGCCGGCATTTTCAGCGGACGCTATACCTCGACCATTGTTGCCGCCGGCTACATCGCCAAGAAAGTACTCAAGCAATTCGGCATCGAAGTCTTTTCTTACATCCGCGAGGCCGCCGGTGTCCGCTGTCCGGATATCGACCACAAGACCATCTTCGACTACACCGAACGCTACAAGCAGATGCGCCGCGACCTGGACCCGTTCTATCAGGAAGTCTATGTCAAAGGCATGGTCAATATGGATATGCGGTTTCTGGAAAAAATGGCGGTCTTTGCCCGGATCGAAGAGTCGATTGACGATATCCGCGCCAAAGGGCCGCGTATGACGCACAAGACCATTGAAGACAAATACGGCGTCCATCATGTGATGATTTGCCCGGACTTAAAAGCCGCCGAAGCCATGCTGAATGCCTGTAATCAAATCACCAAAACCGGCGATTCGTCCGGCGGGATCGTCGAAGTGGTTGTAACCGGCGTTCCGACAGGACTGGGCGAACCAGTCTTTGAAAAGCTGGATGCGGAATTAGGACGGATGCTGGGTATCGGCGCCGTTAAGGGTGTGGAAGTCGGAGCCGGATTTGCCGTCAAAGATATGACCGGAATCCAGTCCAATGATGCGATGCAGGCGAAAAACGGCAAAGTCAGTTTCCTGACCAACAACGCCGGCGGTATCACCGGCGGATTATCCACCGGTCAGGACATCGTAGTAAAACTGGCGGTTAAACCCACACCGACCATTGATAAGCCGCAGAACACGATTGATAAATACACACTGGAAAATACCAAACTGGCGGCAATCACACGACGCGATCCAACGATTGTCGGACGGATTTGGCCGGTAGCGGAAAATTATACGGCGAT
This sequence comes from uncultured Pirellulales bacterium, assembly GCA_964630865.1. Classification (GTDB taxonomy): domain Bacteria; phylum Planctomycetota; class Phycisphaerae; order Sedimentisphaerales; family Anaerohalosphaeraceae; genus Anaeroglomus. The sequence goes on from CAZVXR010000074.1 coordinate 1,376, forward strand.
GGTGATGCTTGATAATCTCATCGCATTTCTCGGCTATGAACAGCTTAAGGCGAAATTCACGCGATAACCATCGCGGTTAAAGTGCGGTAGTCGTTAGACTTTCTGGTGTTCAAACACACACACGCGGCCTTTGCCGGCCTGTTTGGCGGCATAAAGCGCCTGGTCTGTGGCTTTAGCGACATCGCCGGCTTCACAATTAGGGTCATATTGACCTACCCCGATGCTGACAGATAATTTGATTTTATTGTTCTCCCAGAGCATCGGACTGGAAACAACCATTTGCACGATGCGCTCGGCAACAACTGTGGCATCCGCAATATTAGTATTGGGTAAAATGATCGAGAATTCGTCGCCGCCATAACGTGCGGCATAGTCAATCTGGCGAATACAGGCCGAGATGCGCCGGGCAACCTGCTTGATCGCCATATCGCCGGCACGATGGCCGAAATTGTCATTGATGGGCTTAAGACCATCTAAGTCCGCCATCATAATCGATAACTTGCCGCCATGGCGCTGTGCCCGGCGAAGTTCCGCTTCAAGCATTTCATAGAATGAACGGTGGTTTAGCATCCCCGTTAAACCATCGGTACGGGCGAGCTTTTGGGTCTTCTCAAAAAGGTGGATGTTGCCGATGGATGCCCCGATAAGTTGCCGAAACAGCTCCACAATAGCGATATCTTCCTGGCAAAAGGCACCGCCATTTTCTTTGTCGCTCATGTTCAAAACACCCACGACCCTGCCATGACAAATCAAGGGGGCTATGATACAGCATTTTGTGGAGTAATTTTTGGCAAAATTGCGGTTAATGTTATTAACTCCAGATGTGGGCGAATCCGTATCGCCAATAATCAGTAATTCCTTACTGCGAACCGCCGCCACCATGGGTGAAGGGGGGTTCTGATTCAATGAAACGATATTGTTGATCAGAAATGGATGATTATGCTTTTCAAGATGTAAGATGTCGCTTGTTTCATCCAGGACATAAAGCGATGCCAGCTTGGCAGCGATAAGATGCGGAATTTCCGTTACACAAATCTCAGCGATTCGCTTGACATCAAGACAGTTAATCTTTTTGGCCAAAGGAGTTACAATCTCCATTCGGCACATACTGCCCGAAAAAACACGGTCTTGATTTTCTATTGTTTCTCTGTCTGCCACGTCGTGTAGCTCCCCTTTGCTGCCAAAGTTAATCTTCCGTTTTAACGTATTGTTTTTAAGTATCGGTCAAATAATAACACAGGTTAACCTCGAAAAGGTGTCTTTTTCGAGGTGATTTTCACGAACGTAAAAAAAATATTTTTTTTTAGGGTTTTTGTTTGCATTCATTGAAAAATGTTTTATATTTTATAAAACGTAAAACGTATTCGGTGTTGTCGCAATGGGCGACGACCTAAGAGGTAGGGTTTTTAAGGCCGTTACTGAGGTTATTGGGTATCCCAAAGTAGAGATTGGCGGCATTACAAAAAAACGAGTGATTTGCTAAGGCCGCATAGTCTCATTCTGTTTTACCTGTTTGGCTTCAATTTAGGAATGTATGGACCGTAACTATAGCTCAGGGTTTAAAATGCCGCCAAAGCTGTATCGAATCGGCGATCTTGTCCGATGCACCTCTTTTACGCGACAGACACTCCATAATTATACTATTATGGGACTGATTCAGGAAGCCTCATGGACTGAAGGTGGACATCGCTTATATGATGAAACCGTTTTCGAGCGGCTTTGGCAAATTCAACAGTTACGTGAAACAAAATCACTTTCAGAAATTCGGGACTTGTTCCGGTCGGCACAAGTCGTAAAAGCCTCGTGATGGAGTGCGACATATAGAAAGCCAAGGATGGCCATTATGAATCTTAACATTTCGCCCGTTATCGACAATATCACCGAGTTGTTGAATCGTATTCACGATTTCACCGAACGCCGCAGCGAGGTGCTCACACGCAATCTCTTTGATTATCGCAATGCCGGTTTCACACCTTGCGACTTGCCCGTACATGAATTCGCAGACACACTGACCCGCGCGTTGGCGGAATATATCCGAAATAAACGAGTGCTTCTGGAAGACAGCCCGCATATCCACTTTTTAGATCGGTGCGACTTTGACGCTTCTGTGGTAATCGACCATGAAGCCTGCAGCCTGCTCAAGCAAGATACGCAGGCGTATGTGAATGATCAAATCCAAAAAATGTCGGAAAATCTAATTCACAATCGGATATCCGCAGAGTTACTTCGTCAGAAACGACAAAAGGAGTTGCAGTGTATTTCGTAACAACGCGATACAGGTAAGTTAATTGCGACATAGATTATAGACAATACAGCGTGAGGATGCAGGGTATGAATTCTTGTCAAACACAACAGTTTCGGCAACTTGTTGAGATCCATTCAGAACGGGCGACCGTGCTGGCAGTAACCAGCGGCAAAGGCGGCGTGGGCAAGACCAATATTTCGGTCAATTTGTCTATCTGCTTGGCCGCCGCTCGCAAACGGGTTACCCTGATCGACGCCGATCTTGGCTTGGGCAATCTGGACGTGATTATGAATATCAACAGTCGCTATAACCTGGGCCACGTTCTTTCAGGCCGCAAAAGCATTGATGAAATCACCCAGTCCGGTCCTTGCGGCGTTGATGTCATCTGCAGCGGCTCCGGCAGCGAAGATTTAGCGAATATCAGTCATTTTCAACGACAAATGCTGGTCGATGAGTTAGAGAAACTCCAGCATCGCTCGGATATCATCATTATCGACACCGGCGCCGGAATCCATGCTCAGGTATTGGCGTTTTGTATGGCTGCAGATCATACGCTTGTGGTAACAACGCCGGAACCGACTGCGATAACTGACGCATACGCCATGATTAAGATTTTAGCAGGCCGAACCTACAAAGGGCGTATTAGTCTGTTGGTGAATATGGCGGAAAATGTGGCCGAAGGGCGTAAAACGTATCGTCAAATTTCAGAAACAGCGGCCCGTTTTTTGAATACAGCCGTCTATGATGCGGGCGTGATATGCCGCGACAATCTGGTTGGACAAGCCGTCCGGCGGCGGGAACCTGTCGTTCTGGCCTATCCGCGAGCGATGATCACGGACCATTTTGCCACTATCAGTGCAAGATTGGGTAATTTGAGTCGGCCCTGCTCGGGAAAGGACGGATTCTTCCGAAAAGTAGTAAATTGGTTATTTTAACCTTAAGTTCCATGCTCTACTCGACGAAAATAAACTGTCTGGCGATATAGGCTAATCGCGAGATCGAGGAAAGAAAGACGGAAAAACACTATTTATAGGACTCAAGCAGATGCAGACAAAAATGAAGCAACAGACACGGAGGTCTTCGTTTATGCGTGGAGTCCAGTCGCAAAATATAGAGCAAGTCTGGACGGAATATTTTTCTACACACAGTGAGGCCTGCCGTAATATCCTGATGGAACATTACCTCCACATCGTTAAGTACTCCGCCGACCGTATTTGTTCCAAACTTCCCGACAAAGTGGAGTTAGATGATCTGGTTAGTGCCGGCATTTTTGGTCTTAAAGACGCAATTGAAGCTTTCGACCCGCAACGCGGCGTCAAATTTGAAACCTACTGTTCCCCACGTATCCGTGGAAGCATTCTTGATGAACTGCGAAATATGGACTGGGTTCCTCGCCTTGTGCGAGCCCGAGCCCATCGCCTTGAAAAAGCTCTCCAGACACTCGAGGCTCAATTGGGCAGGCTTCCGAACGAACGCGAGCTGGCCAGTGAAATGGAATTGCCAATAGAAGAATTCCATCGATTACAGCGTGATGCCAGCGCTACAGGGGTTATCTCACTCAATAACAAATTCAATGAAAACGAGGGCGAAAAAGACATCCGCGAGATTGATATTATTGAAGATCAGCGAAGTCAAAATCCAGTTATCGAGGCGCAAAAACGCGACTTGAAAGGGCTGCTGACCAAGGGCCTGACCCGCGCCGAAAAACTCATCATTATCCTGTATTATTATGAAGAAATGACCATGAAAGAAATCGGCGCTACGCTGGATTTGTCGGAGTCCCGTGTCTCGCAGATGCACTCATCGATCGTCGCTCGGCTCAAAGCACAACTGAACACACGCAAAAAAGAGTTCGCGGTCAGTTCATAGCGCCTTTCTGTTGCAGCTTTTTAACAGACAGGCATTCACGCTTGCGATTAACGTACCAGTTTTCCAGCGTCTTTGAGTAGTTTGTACTCGACGCTATCGACCAATGCTTTCCAGCTTGCTTCGATAATGTTTTCGGATACGCCAACCGTTCCCCATAGACTGCTCTGGTCACGGCTTTCGATTACCACGCGAACGCGAGCAGCGGTCCCCGCCTTGGCATTGACGACGCGGACTTTATAATCAATCAGACTCATATCGGCAAGATTGGGATAGCACGACTCCAGCGCCTTTCGAAGAGCACCGTCGAGAGCATTGACCGGACCATCTCCTTCGCTGACAACATGCTGGAGTTTGCCGTTAACCTTGAGCTTAACGGTCGCTTCCGTTACCATGCCGCCGGCAGGGCTGCGTTCGACATCGATATGGTATTTTTCCAATTCAAAACAGGGTGTGTACTCGCCAAGTTCCTTCTTAATCAGAATATCGAAACTCGCCTCGGCGGTTTCAAATTGATACCCTTCGTTTTCGAGGTCTTGCACCCGCTGGAGAATCTTGCGAGCTACGGCTTTATCGGTGATATTGACTTTCTTTTCCAATTTATCAAGGACGTTGGCCGCTCCGGATAATTCAGAAATCAGATATTTGCGTCGGTTACCAACCAACTCTGGATTGATATGCTCATACGTATTTTGATTTTTGCGTAAGGCGTCAATGTGGAGACCGGCTTTGTGGGCAAAGGCACTTTCGCCGACGTAGGGCATACTGATCGCCGGAGTCATATTGGCCACTTCGAAGACAAACCGTGAAATTTCCGTGATGGACTTGAGTTTTTCCTCGCCGATCGTCTGGTGGCCCATCTTCAGCGACAAATTGGGCAATATCGTACACAGATTGGCGTTACCGGTACGTTCGCCCATCCCATTGACCGTACCCTGCACATGGCGGGCTCCAGCACGGACGGCCGACAACGTGTTAGCCACCGCGCAATCGGTATCATTATGGCAGTGTATGCCGATTTCAATGCCGGGGATGGCTTTGACAACCGCGGCGGTAATTGCATAAATATCATCTGGCATTGAACCGCCATTGGTATCACACAGAACCAGACTGTGTGCTCCTGCCTGTGCGGCAGCCTGCAAAACTTTGATTGCGTATTCGGGATTGGCTTTGTAGCCATCGTAGAAATGCTCGGCATCAAAAATTACCTGCTTGCCATTGCTTTTAAGGTATTTGACCGAGTCGGCACAGACGGCCAGATTCTCTTCGAAACTGCACCGCAGCACCGTTGTAACATGTAAATCCCAGGTCTTGCCCACAATGGTACAAGCCGGAGCGGAGGCTTCCAGCAATGCACGAATACCAGCGTCATCTTCGACAGCATTGTTGGCACGGCGGGTACTGCCGAAGGCAACGAGCTTGGCATTTTTTAGCGGTGTCTCCGCCAAACGTTGAAAAAACTGAGCTTCTTTGGGATTGCTTTGGGGAAAGCCGCCTTCGATGTAATCCATTCCGAATTCATCTAATTTTCGGGCAATTACCAGCTTGTCTTCGACCGAAAAGCTAACCCCTTCAGCCTGCATCCCATCCCGCAATGTTGTGTCATAAACGACTATTTTTGCCATAGATTTACCTTTTGTTTTGGATTTTGAGAGCCCAAGTATAGGGCATACGCCAAGAAAAGTAAAGCATCAAACACATACGAGAAATTGAATATACTGCATTGCCTATTACAAGACAGGATAAGGCATTAACCGTCTTGTTCGACAGCTAAAATCGTTATTTTTACCTCTTAAATGCGATGATTTCATAAAAAACCATTTGATTCATCTTTTTACTACCCTCCGAGCATCCTGAAGCCCATCATCTTCGTTAAATGCGTCAAAAATAACACTTTGGATTCTTATTTTAGAGGGGGCTTCAAAATGCTTGACATTATTTGCATCAAGTGGTTATATTAAAGCAACTTAGAAATGGAAGCGCCCGTAGCTCAGTTGGATAGAGCAACGGATTTCTAATCCGTCGGTCAGGGGTTCGAATCCCTTCGGGCGCGATAGATGCGACACCTTGTGAGATAATCTCTTACGAGGTGTTTTATTTGTTTTTTTTACAAATCAAAACGCCCGTAGTAACTTTTTTTGTAACCGGATTGGATTTTATTACTCCAATTATTAAAGAAAAACCATGGAAAAGGCTTTGCAGTGTACCAATCCGTATACGAGAGAAACACTGCTGGATATGACGGACTTTGATTTTCTGGCCATTCATGGGCGGCCCGATGAATATCTATGAACACCTCTCTAAAAGTCCATAAAATTAGTGCATTTACATACAAAGCCCGGTTTTTGGGGCCGGGCTTTATCGGAGAGGGTCAGGCGAATCCGTTTACGGCTGTTCCCAATTGACTTTTTGGGCACGGGAAACCAGCTCGGCGACGCGTTCTTCGACAGCTTTACTTTTGTTTGCTTTTTGTGTTTCCAATTCACTTTCACGGACTTTAACGTCTTTTTGCAGCTCTTCCAGCCGTTTGCGAAGGTCATCGTATTGCATCTGTTTTTTGGCCATAATCAAATCAAATCGACGCAAAACAACCGTTTTGAGCTCGGCGGTAAGCTTGTCTTTTTCGTTGCCCTGAGCCGAACCGATCTGCCGCAGCAATTCATTCTGCTGACGCTGCACTTCAAGGTCGTCTTTCATGACCTCGGCCAGCTTCGGGTTGTCTTTCTCGGCCCGCATAATCGGCGCGTATTTACGCATCAGTTCAGCGGTGCGCATCACATACTCTTCAGGCTGTTTTTCACGCAGTTGTTTAAGCCTGGCGGCCTCATCGGGTATATTTTTCTCAAGCCAGGCCAGCAAATCGTTGTGCATTTTCTCGAGACGTTCTTTCCATTGTCCCCGATTATCGCCGGGTTGTCCGGGCATTCCCGGTTTTGGGCCGCCGACGGGACTCGGCGGAAAATCTGGATTTTCAGGGCGACCTTCTCTCTCTCCGGGGCCGGACTGCCGGCGCATCTGTCTGAAATGATTGGCAAATTCATCCCACACCTGAATCCGGAATTGCTCTGGATTCTCGGTGCGAAGTTTTTCGAGTTCATCGGCGCGAGCGGGATTTTGCTTGCGAAGATGGTTCATGTACTGGTCAATGCGTTCGTCCGACAACGCTTTCAGCGGCTCCGGGCGGGACATCTCTTCCTGCCAGAACGAATCATTGCCAGCGGGTTTGACCTGAGGGTTGTTGGGGTCTGCAGCGCAGAGTGAACTCAGGCCCACAGTCAGCAGGTACAATACAAACATAACTTTTCGATTTTTCATGGTCTTATCCTTTCCAGTAATCTGTATCTGCAACAAGTGTTTGTGCATCCTGTATCTCGATAGTTAGACTGTTGTCTTCTTCGAACCAGGAGGAGGTCTGCCCGTGAACCGAATCCAACTGTCCTGCGGCCATTTCAATCCGGGTTAACAGCGAATCAACCGGATCATTCTCCGATTCTGCCCCATCATTCCAGGTATAAGATACAATAGGCGATGGCGGAGATATTTCAGTCTGGCGGGGTGTGATAAAGAATGCTACTCCGGCAACCAGCAGAATCACTGCCGCGGCCGAAATTAGCTTTAGACGCATTCTCCAGCGAACAGGGTTGCTGTGTTTTTCGGCCAGACGCTGCCGAACGCGTGTTTTCACCGACGAGAGGGTTTGCTGTGAAATTTTGTGCGAGGCCAGCGAAGATAGCAGGTTATCCATGTGCCGAATGTCTTCCGCCATTTCACGGGCGGCCGGCTCATTGACAAACTGCCTGAGCAGAGTATCGAGTTGTTGTTGGTTTTCTTTCATTATCAATCTCTATGTTGTGGGAACATTCATAAGTTCCCGAAGTTTTTTTAATCCGCGATGTATCTTGCAAAGCGTTGTTCCAATGGGTTCGTTTCGTTTTTCAGCCAGCTCCCTAAAGCTTAAATCGGCATAAAATCGCATCATGATCAGTTCCGAGGTTTCCGGGTCGAGACGACTGAGAGCTTGCTGTAATCGCTCGCTCATCTCATTAGGGCGTTCCGGTTCTGTTTCCGGTCGTATATCGTTGGCTTTGGTTTCAATCAATTTTTGCTGCCGGTATCGGCTTCGCAAATGATCTTTAAACAGATTGCCCGCAATGGTAAAGAGCCAGTGGTCAAAGGAGCCGTCGCCAAAACCGCCGATTTTTTCTACCAGTTTAACAAAAAGCTCACTAAGCAAATCCTCTGCAACGGCGCGGTTATTGCTCAGTCTGTAAAAGAACCCAAAACAGCGGCTGCCGTACAATTCGATCAACTCGTCAAATGCATCGGCCTGACCGGCCTTGCACCTGTCAATTAACTGGTTTCGCTTCTCTGGTTCCATCGTCAGCGTTTTAATATCCACAACTTAAGACGTACAGGTTGCCCATTTTATTGCAGTGGGTTATTTTTTTGTGTTTTACAATAAAGATATTATTTATTATTTGGATTATCAGGGTCTTTATAGTCTGTTTCTGTGGGAAAATCATCATGATGGTCAGTTTCCTCGTCATATTTCCACTTATCTGTCTCTTCCATATCGTCAATTTCGCGTTTAATGTACTTGAAAATCTTGTCTTGGAGCGGGGCCATGCGGGCCTGCATTGCAGTCATACTGCCGAAAGTCTGGAGCAGCATATCCAGCCGCAAAAGCTGCCACTTATTAAGACATTCCGGCTCTTTAATATTTTGAAATGGGTCACACAGAAATGTACGTCTACCCTCGGATTCCTGACGATATAGGTCGCAATCTTTACATTGTATCATTTTGATTCTCCAGAAACTGCTTTTTTTAGGAACTGGTACTTGCAATTTATGAACGAACCTGTATACTAATGCCCCGAAACTGTTTTAGCAAAATGTTTATAGACTAAAGTTTAGTGGAGATTCTGATGGCAAAACCCAGACGCAGACGCAAAATTGGCAGTAAAAAACGCAAGGCCCGCTGGAAGGTTCGCAATAAGATCAGCGGTTAATTTCGGCTTCTTGTTGCGCCTGTGAAGGTTGTGTAATCAAATAACGGACATTACAAATACAGA
>CAZVXR010000075.1:0-9885 GCA_964630865.1 uncultured Pirellulales bacterium
CTGCGCTGCCGGGGTAAATTTCTGTTTCTCAACTGCGTTGCCCAAAACAAAGCAGAAGTTGTGATACCCTGGAAAGAATACATCGTCGAGGCCAACAGTTTGTTCATCTTCAAGGTCGTTTTCGGCCTGATTAGCGTGGTGTGTTTCGCCCCGCTGATTGTCGGCTGGAGCGTGGTAGTCATCCCCTTGATGCATTCGGAACGGTTGATTGTCGCTTCCATCGGAATCATTACTGTGCTTTCACTGCTGACGCTCGCAATGATTATTATGATAGCGTTTGTCGCAAAATTCACAGACTATTTCGTTATTCCGACCATGTACCTCAACCGCATCAAGTGCCTCGACGCATGGAAGCAGTTTTGGGGATTGCTGAAAATGAATATCGGCCGATTCATTGTCTTCGCCCTGTTTTTGCTGCTGCTGAATATTGCCGCCAGCACTCTGGTGATTCTGGCGATTTTCGCCACCTGCGGCTGCGCGTGCTGCTTTTTAATGACTCCCTTTATCGGCACAGTCGTGATGCTGCCAATTTATGTCTTTCTGCGTTCCTATTCGGCATACTATCTGGCACAATATGGTCCGCAATGGGATGTATTCGCCCCGCTGACTGTCAACGCAGTCATCGTCGATACCCCGCCGATTAATCCGGACAATTTCTTCAGAGAACAAGAGTAAATTTAGAATTTAGGATTTTTTGACGCATGCAGCTGTTGAGACGACATAAATACATCCTGATGTCGCTGGGCATTTACTGGCCGGCGCTGTTTGTACTAACCCATATCCCCGTCCCGCAGATCGCCTCGCAAAGCGGAATGTCGGATAAGACGATGCATGTTCTGGCATATCTGGCGCTGGTGTTTTTTGTCTGGCTGGCCATCAGCCCGTATGAGAAAGTCAAGTGGAATCAAGCCAAAGTCTGGCTCATTCTGGCAGCAGCGGTTTGCTACGGCGCGTTTGACGAATGGCTTCAAAGCAAGGTCGGTCGGCAAATGGAGTTTCTGGATTTAATCGGCGACATTAAAGGCGCCCTGCTGGCGCTGGGCATCCTGACGTTTCTAAACTTTTGGCCTGCAATCATCGTCGTCTCCTCGATCTTTATTTTCTCCCTGAGCAATCAGTCCAATCTGCTGTCGCTGTATTCCCAGTATTATCTGGATACGGCGTTTCATCTGACGGCTTATACGACGCTGACGCTGCTATGGATTCAGCATCTGGACCGATGGCCAAAATGCCGCCGAAATCACCCATGCTGGCCGCTTTTGGCGCTGACTTTGCCAGTCGGATTGCTGGCGATTGTCAAACTGGCGGGCTTATATTACTACCACAAAAATATCTGGTGGGTGGATATCGCAACGGCCGTCTTCGGTATCGCCGCGGCAGTTCTGGTATCATGGGTAGTGTTTCGATTCGGCAAAAAAAGAGAGAGGCCGACTCAGTAATTGAACAAGTCTTTGAGCTTGTAATCCTGCCCCGTAGCGGCGTTGAGGGCGTTAACCACTTTAAGCTGCACCCGGCGGGACAGCTTGCGACCTTTGCAGGCACGCGAAACCATCTTGTGCGTAAGCTGCTCGGTTGAAGCAGCCACAAGGTCGGTAGGCTTTAACTTTCGCTTTTCAAGAATATCCGCAATCGGCTGGGCGCCAAGATCACGGTCTAAATCGTCATTGACCATATATTCCCTATTCAAATCAAATATCAAAATGCAAAAAGTAAAATTACAAATCAAAAAGTCCGCGTGGGCAGAGCCCACCCTACAGGGCTGCCAACAGTGCCGGATTCAATCACGAGGCCGAAGTCGCTTGAGCAGAATCAGCAACAATACCGAGGGCATCATAAGCAGTACCGCGATGACAATACCGATGATAATGACAAGCGGGTTGCTCGGCTGCATTTTCCCCATCAGGTCTGTAACCGTTTTGATGCTTTCGGCATTGGCCTGGATCGCCTGAGTGCTTTGCTCGATAGCCGCACGATTGGCATTGATATCGACGGTGGATGCGGCGATAGCAGCGGCGTTTTCCTTGATAATTTGTGTGCTTTGCTCGATAGCCAGGCTATTGGCGGCAATACCTGCGGTAGATTTGGCGATGGCTTTGGCGTTTTCGGCGATTGCCGCGGAACTGTCCTGAACGGTTTTCAGATTGGCTGCGATGGCCTGCGTACTGCTGCTGACCGCATCGGTGTTGGCGGCAATGGCAGTGGTACTGCCTGAGATGCCGCTGTTGAGCTTATCAATCGAACCGCAGCCGCCCAGTAGAAAAATACTACTTATGACAAAACCAGTTAGTCTCTTCATTTGTCTATCTCTCAGGCTTTGCTTCTATTTCAACCCATTCCAGTCGGGGCGGATGATTTCGTCTTGTTTGAGCATACAGACCCCTTCGGGACAGGAGCCGATGTCGGGGGTTAAGGATTTGCCGTTGCGGAGGTCGATGAGTTTGCGGCAAAAGTCGGCGCCAGCCAGATGCGAACACGGGTAGCCGCCGCCAAAGCGGGGATTGATTTCCAGCAGTTGCGGACCGGTTTGAGATAAAATCACATCCACATCCGCAGGGCCAAAAAGCTCTAACGCCCCAAGCAGTTTTGTGCCAAACTCGATCAAGGCGGGAGCATTGGCGCTCACAGCCTTGTCGGTTTCGCCGGCACGCATGGTTAGCTTCTTTTTGCAATACACACTGATGGGGCGAAATTGGTCGTCACCGAACAAATCAAATCCATACTCAGGCCCATCGACAAATTGCTGAATCATTGGGTCAGGGCAGCTATCTACCGCACCGCAAAGCTGAATCTCATCGCGGCACCAGGTAATATCCAAAGAGGCGCTGCCTTTGCGAGGCTTGACAACCAGCGGCCAGTGCATTCGCCCATTTCGGATATTATCCATCGCGACATCGACCGCCAGTACCGTTCGCGGCGTCGGAATACCGTGCTGGACGGCAAATTCCCAGGTTTTATACTTATCGAACGCCATTTCAACCGTTGCCGCGGGTGAGATGACAACCATGATCCCTTTGTCGACAAAAAGCTGTTTTTTGCGAGCCAGTACTTCCAATTCGGGATCAATTAGTGGAATAACGATATCAATCTTATTTTCGACGCAATGGGTCAACAATTGAATGCCGTATGCAGGATTGGACACTTCCGGCAGGATGATATGCTGGTCGCAATAGGCAAAACCGGGGGCATAGACGCTCGAATCGGCTCCCCAAACCTCGCCGCCTTGCCCGAGAGCATCCTTAAAATACTTGACTAAATACCCGCGCCGCCCGACGCTGGATAGCAAAATACGCATTCTGTGTTCCAATTGAAGTATAGACTCGTACCGCCTTGAATAGAGGAAATTGTACAAAATAAGCCGGAAATAGCAAGAAATAAGAGATTGAAATTGAGGAATTATTTATGTCTTGTTTGGAAAGCTAAAAACTGCGCCACCGCTGAGGGACAGTCGGCTGGTCATAGGTACCGGTGGAGTGAAACCTATTCCTGGCATCCCTCGTTTTGATTATATGGAACAGGTAGAATGTTATTGATATAGCCAGCAGTACCCAGCACCATTCCATGGGTGGAAAATGCAGGGGTCTTAGCAGCTTGTACCAGAAAGACAGGTTGTCCTTTGCGATACCGAGAACGCCGATTATGAAAATTATCTCCGCAGGGATACGCAGCCAGCCGAGAATGTCGCCCGGGCAGGTCGCCAAACCATAATACTTCGTCCACTTTCTTGGGAATACCGAAAGGTTATTATTTTTTTTATCTCTTAATTCCATTGGATACCTCTACATCAAAAACTCAGATATTTGTCCACCGGCAGTATAGCAGAAATGGAGTTTTTTTTCAATGTGCCTTGTGTCGCAGTGGCAGGGTTTTGATACAAAATTCATCTTTACTCTACTGCCAACTGAAACATTATGAGACTCTTATTAATTTTTCTTTTTGTTTTTTTCACCCCTTTCAAACCCGCAAAAAAACATACCCAGCTTTTGGGCTGGTTTTATTCGTCATTTTGGGGTATAGTGTCCCACTTATGAAACCCGTTCGATTTCTCCTAAAGAACTTTGGCTGCCAGATGAACAAGCTGGACTCGGGGCTGCTGTTTAGCGCCCTGACCAGCCGGGGGTTCGTCCACACCGACAAGGCCGCCGAGGCGGATATAATTATCATCAACACCTGTTCGGTTCGCAAGCACGCCGAAGATAAAGTCCTATCGCATTTAGGACGGCTCAAGCACTTAAAAAAGACCCACCCGCGCCTATTGGTCGCGGTCATTGGCTGTATGGCGCAGCGGATGGGCGAAGACCTGCTCAAACACGATACGGTCGATATTGTCGCAGGCCCCGGGCAGCTTGCCGAAGTGCCATCCCTGATCGACCAGGTTCTCGAACGGCGGGAAAATCATATCGCTATCACCGATCACATCCGCCGGCCAGACAGCGACGAACACCAGCGGACGCTCGATGAATTTGAGATGAATTATGATTCGGACGAAAATCATCTGAAAAGTCAGGCATTCATCCGGGCGATGCGGGGCTGCAACAATTTCTGCACCTATTGCATCGTGCCGTATGTCCGAGGGCCGGAGATTTCGCGTCCGCCGGAAATGATTCTCGAGCAGGCTCGCAGGCTGGCCGATGCAGGGATTCAGCAAATTACCCTGCTGGGTCAGAATATCAACGCCTATCGGTATGAACAGGGCGACAGGATATGGACGCTGGCCGACCTGCTTGAAAAGGTCAGCGATATTGGCGGCGTTCACTGGGTGCGGTTTATCACAAGCCATCCGGGCAAGTTCGATGATTCGATCCTGCAAGTGATGGCGGATTTGCCGAAGGTCTGCCCGTATCTGCATATCCCCGCGCAGCACGGCTCGGACCGGATTTTGGCGGCGATGAATCGGGGATACACGTCGGCGTATTATCTGGCACTAATGGATAAGGCTCGGGCGACCGTGCCAGATATCGCACTGGCCGGCGACTTTATCACGGGATTTCCCGGCGAAACCGAAGACGACCACCGCGCGACGGCGGAATTGATTCGCAAGGTACGGTACAAGAATTGCTTTATCTTTAAATACTCGCCGCGTCCGGGAACCCGCGCCGACGAGAAGCTGGAAGACGATATTTCCGATGAGATTAAACAGCGGCGGAACGTAGAGCTGCTCGACCTTGCCAACGGCATCGCCGAAGAAGACAATAAGCGGTTTCTGGGGCGGACACTGGAAGTGCTGGTCGAAGGACCAAGCAAAAAGCCGCATCTGAACGCAGCGGAAAACCCTGAAAACCCCCAACTCATCGGACGGACGGCACACGATTACATCGTCGTCTTTAACGGCCCCAATTTGCTGGCGGGAACCTTTACCAACGTTACGATCACCCAGACGGCGCCGCTGACACTATTTGGAAACTGGTCGCCATCCAATCTATAGGGCTCCTATAACTACCTATTACGGCGTTTCGAGGCCGTTGTCGAGCATCAGTTTTTCATCACAGAGAATGTCTTTTACCGCCCCATCGGCGATGATTCTGCCGGAATTGACAATTACCGCGCGGTCGGCGACTGCGGCGGCAAAACGCATATTGCATGTAGCGATAATCAGCGTCTGGGACAGCTTGCGGAGAACTTCTTCCAGATTGCGGCGGTTACGCGGGTCGAGACTGCCATCCGGTTCATCAAACGTAATAATCTTCGGCGACATCGACAGGACGGTAGCAATCGAAGCGCCACGTTTCTGCCCGGCGGAAAGATGATGCGGGGCTTTATCCACCAGCGCCGTCAGGCCGACCTGCTCAAACGCGAAATCCGTATTATTCTTGGCCTGGTGCATCGAAATATCCATATTCAAAGGCCCAAAAATGACATCTTCATATAACGTCGGCATAAAAAGCTGGTCATCGGGATTTTCCATACAACAACCGAGAATTCTGCGAATCCAACGGAGATTCTTGCTGGACAGCTCCATTCCATCAATCACCATTGTACCCCGTCCTCGAATAAACCCCGCCATCGCCAGAAGCAGCGTCGATTTGCCTGCGCCATTGGGACCGACCAGCACCACCTTTTCGCCGTGTTCGATGGCCAAATCAATCGACTCGATCGCCGCCGTTCCGTCCGGATACTGGTATGAAAAATCTCGCAACTCAACTGCCAAATTCATAAGAACTCCTATAACTCACCGTTTATAGTTTGCGTTCATGCGGACAAACCAGAGATACGCAATAAGGCCAGAGATGCGGAGGACAAATCCTGCGAATAGACGCGTTGCATCCTCTTTCATGCATGGTCTTAGCCCTGTCTGTACCTGCCTTCTTAAGTCCATCACATATAATTTATGTCGACGAAAAGTTCTCTTCACATAAGCATATTTCTGAAAATACATAGCCAATCCCGTCATCTATCTTTTTTGTATTGGTTTTCAGGACGTCCTAAAAAACACAGTCTGTTATCAAACAAATTCAGCCTTTTTTCGGACATTTCCATTAATAAAATTGTCGTCTTGTACACACCGTATAAAAGCCTATTTTCAACATACCCTGCCTTGTCCGCTTAGTATCCATATCCTACCGAATCACGCCGTGCAGAACAATACAAATGACAATAAAGCCCAGCATGAACAAGCCATCCTGCCGTGTTATCCGCATCGGGCGCAGCGCATGAAACTGGCCGGTAAAGCCTCTGGCCTGCATCGCGATATGGACGCGCTCGGCCGATTCGATGCTGTCGATAAATAACGCCCCAATCATTGCCGCGGCAATGTGAAGTTCCCGACGAAAACCCAGCGACCGCAGTTTCCGCGCCGACCGCGCCCGCAAAATATGATGCACACGGTCAATCAATACAAATAAATACCGATAGACAAAACTCAGTTGAATGACAAGGATATTGGGCAGGCCCATCCGCTGCATCCCGGCCAGCATATCCACAAATCGCGTCGTCGAAGTCAGCGCAAACAGCGTCAGCATCGTCGCGGCAAACTTAATCAGAATCGTAAAACACCGCATCCAGCCGACGGTCAGCGTCAGCGACACATCTGCGATATAGATTATCTGCGGCGTTTTGTCATAGAGCGGACAGCTTAACGCAAGGATCAGCACAAAGGGACTAACCGCCGCGATTCGCCGAAATACAAACCCCGCCGGAATCCCCGCAAAGACCAGCACACCAAAGGGCGCCACCGCATACCAGCAGACAACCGCTGGCGTCGTCCTCGGCAGCGACAAAATCAGTACCGTATAGACCACTGCCGCCAGCAGTTTGACCCGGCTGTCAAGCCGATGAAAAACGCTGTCGCCGCCTGCATAGCGATCTAAATAAGCGTGATGCATAATAGAAAAACAAAAATTAAAATTCAAAAGGCAAAATGACAAATCAAAGATAAAAGCGTTTGCCGTACCACACGTTTGATTCTATGTTTGATTTTTGCATTGTCATTTTGATATTTACATTTTGATTTTTGATATACACCTTTCTACACAAACAGATTGATACCTGCCTAAGGCCTTTGCCAGCAGCCATATCAGTCCCATGCAGACCACCGAGCCGACTACGCCGGCAAGACTGGTCCAGCCTGCTGAAGCCGGATGTTCCTGGGATGCGCCGGGTGCTGAATAATCGGGCATGATGGCAATTTTGCTATGCATTTTGTCGGCGGCGGCAATGAACTGATTTTTATTTTCAACCACCGGCTTAAACTCCGGCTGATCGGGACGCTCGGCATAGCTCCACTCCAGACCATCCGGACTGCCGGAGGCCAGCAGCGAAAAACCAGCGGCGGTCATCAGCGTAATGACCACCAGAGACACAATCGCCGCCTTACGACTCAGCACACCGGAGGCACTGCCCAATCCATCAATCAAATCAGGACGAACGGCTGCCAGGTAACCCAGAATCCCAACGGTAATAAAACCTTCCATAATCCCAACCAACAGATGCACACCGGCCATCGTAACCCAAAATGTCCCCGTCGGAATCAGCAGCACGCCGGAAATGGACGCTTGAGCAACCACCAGCACGGAACCAGCCTGTGCGGCGACCACACACGCAAGAACGGCAGCCGCCAAAAGACGCTGTTTTGACGACCTGTCGCCGGCGACCAAGCGATAAACGGCATAGCCGGCAAAGCTGGGAACAATTGCGATATTAATCAGATTGCAGCCGAGTGCCAGCAAGCCGCCATCCTGAAACAGCAGGCATTGGATAATTACTACCGACGACAAGACAATCGTCGCCAGATAGGGACCCAGAATCACGGCCAAAAATACCGCCCCGATAACATGGCCGCTGGTGCCGGGCATAAGAGGAAGCTGAAAATTGACCATCTGCGCCGCGAAGACAAACGCCCCAAGCACGCCCATCAGCGGTACTTTTTCCGATACGATTTCCTGCCGGACTTTACGACAGACCCACCCCAAACCCGCCGCGGCAAGAGCGATTGTCCCACCGGCAACCGGGACTGAAATTAATTCATTGGCCATGTGCATAAAAAATTCTCCTGCTATGATAAACTTTTGCTATATTGCAACAGATTGATGGGCTAAAGCCCATCCTGCAAAACTAAAATACCATTTGTGCCCGCAGACCTATGATCAGTGCATCTTTGCTGGCAGCATCGCCGGTTTCGGCGGGGTCGGCGACATACTGAATCGACGGCGTCAGCGTCATCCATTTGCTGACCTGAGCATTGTAGAACACTTCATAGACCGTTTCGGAATCACTCGTATAGTCCTCGCTAAAGTGATTGCTGAAGTAACCCTGACCAATCCCCACGGCCAGTACATCGTCATTCCTGCCGTAGATCAAGCCCTGATAGCTTAAGCCCGTACTGTAAAATTGACTCATCGCGTTCTTTGTCGGATCCGCGTATCCCAGCCGAAAGAACGTTCCCAATCCCTGTTGATCATCCTGATCGTCGTTTTCCTTGATGATCAATTGATCTAAGCTCAGATATGTCCCCGCATTGTCCCGATAGGCGACCTCGTCATCGTCGTCGAGGGTTTCGGGCTGATACCAGGCGCCTACGCGGTACGCCCCCTGCAGCGGCCCGCGAGCGGAATCCCATTGCGGCGTAATGCCGGTTTCCATCACATAAAACAGGTTGTCTTCGCTATCGAACGCCGTATTAAAACCCGTTTCACGGTAATCGCCTGAACCATCCGCAGCCGCAGCGCTGATATACCAGTCCTCGACCGGCGTATAATGCACCGCCACGCCAAGTGTGCCGAATGGGAATGGAATCGTTGGATTGTTGACCAATGCGCTATTCAGGAATTGCTGCGTTTCGTCGTTGGCGTACTGCATGCAATCAAACGACACCGGGCAGCCGCTGCATTCAAAACCGCCGGTAATATCCATTTTCCCGACACGCAACGACAGGGTGTCCTCGAACAGATCCTGCTGGTACCACATTTCGGTAATCACCGCCGCGTCACGGGGCATTGCGTCGCCGTTAACGCCATAGAAACTGCCGACAGAGCCATCATTGATGCCCTGTGTTTTCGGCCAGAATCCTTCGACGTGCGCATAAAAGCTCGCGCCGTCAATTCCGAAAAGTCGCTTGAGGTCGGTAGTTACCCCAACATCATAGCTGCCGGTATAACGTCCGGCGTGTTTATGCGTACTCAGTCCGCCGTGGACATTCTGCTGATAGATATTCGTCAAGCCAAATTCAAATGAAAACGGAGTTGTATCGCCTAAAATCGATGATTCCTGCGGTTTAGCAACTATAGCGGAAGTTTCATCGGCAATGACAATATCGCCGAAAACCAATGCCGCGACAATAACTAAAACCATTCGCTTCATTTCTTGAATCCTTTCTTTAACTCAATCGTCTTTGCGCATATATTTTTTGAATTCTTATGTCTGCGCATAACAATACCTATTTCGTGCTATAAT
>CAZVXR010000076.1:0-3499 GCA_964630865.1 uncultured Pirellulales bacterium
TCGAACATAATCAGTACCGTTGGAGACTTTTGGAGTCACTTGCTGTCATTCTGGGGAAATATCGGATGGTACAACTCTTGAAAAATGCTGCCGTAAGTGTTTGAAAATACAAAAGATAAACCTTTGTTGACAGGTGCTGTCAATTCCTGTCACACAGCGGGCGATCGGAATCGAACCGACATGACCAGCTTGGAAGGCTGGTCATCCAAGTTCTGTTATTATCATAGCAAAAGTGCTATGCTACAAAAGCTGTGACAAAAATGTTCTGGCCGGAACCATCACAGGCTTACCAGATGCAGCAAAACAGTCAGCATCCACATAGTCTGCTTCCACAGCAACCTGAAATGCGAAAGGGGCTTTTAATAGCTCTTGATAGTATTTTAGTGATGGACTAAGCTTTGACTCGCTGTTTTTCACTTCAACCAGAAACCATGGTTTTCCTTCTCTGACAACTACAAAATCGACTTCCCGCTGATTAAGATCACGCAGATATCCTAACTGAAACTCACCTAACCCCATATCGTTCCAGCCTTCGACCGCTTTGAGGAGATGACAGGCGATAAAGGTCTCTGCTTTTTGCCCTGGATCATCAATGGCCGACCAGTCGCGAAGAAACCACTTGGGTTCTTTTCTCAAAGACCGGGCAACATTCTTATGCCAGGGCCTAACCAAAAAACCGACATGCAGATTGCACAACGTATTGATCCAGCGTCGCATCGTGTCCACAGAAACTTGTATCTCTGAGGCCAGATTGCTGTAAATGAGCTGCTGAGAAGAACGCAAGAGCAGCAAATGAACAAGCATTTCCAGTTGATCCAACTGATGAATTTGCGTTAAATCTCGGATATCCTCTCTAAGTAACTGGTGCAACCGAAGATTACGCCACCTCCGGTTAAATCGCATATCCCGTTTAATAAAAGGTTCTGGGTATCCGCCATGTACCCATAAAGCAGAGAAATTGCCATCGTCAATTGGCTTTGGCGACCGAAGGATTCGTTCTGAGTCCGGTATTTCTTGATATAAGATTTCCGCAACCGTAAATGGATGCATGCGATAAAGAAAATAACGTCCCATTAGGCTATCGCCGCCGCGGCGGTAGATATCCAGACGTGAACTGCCCGTTACTAACACTCGGATTTGATCAGCGTAAGTATCAAAAAAACCTTTCAAGAAATGCTTCCATTTGGAAAATTTGTGCAGTTCGTCAAAAAGTGTGATTGGGATTTGCTTATGGAGTTTGTCAATTCCCACCAGTTCTGCAATTGCAGCAGGTCCTTTGACAATCAGAGTACGGTCGTCGGTGTTATCCCAGTTTAAATAGGTTTCTGCCAGATTACGACAGGTTGTTGTTTTGCCAACCTGCCGAGGTCCAGCAATAAACGCCATCTGTCGCTGGGACGACAAATGCTCTGATAAAATGGTATCGTAGAGTCTTTTTCTGTTTTTCATTGCATAAGTTATTATCTATAGTATCGTAAATTAATCAAGATAATTTTACGATATATCGATAATAAAACACCACTTTCCTGAATCTAAAACAGATAACAAAATGCAATATCAGGGTAACAATAGCCTAATATATGGCAATATGTCGGATTTATGGGTATTTCCACTAAACTCCATATAGTTCCGCCAATTCCGGCAGAGTTCACGGCAGAGGATGCTAAAGAAAATCACATCCTTTTATTTTATAAAGGGTTACGACTTAATCCGTCGCCCTGTCGATCCGAAGGTTGCGGGTTCGACCCCCGTCGACCTCGTGCGACGCAAGTAATTGTAACTGTTGAAGTTATAAATGCTTGCGTCGTTTTTTTTATGCGCATTTTCAAGCCTTGTTTTTCGGTCTTATTTTCCATCTAATTCCACCCATTTTCGCCTGCCAGCGCACAGGATGGCAGAGTTTACGGCAGAGAATTTCGCCGCATAAAAAGGAAGGAATACCACGGTCCTTTTCTGTATATTGCGGGATGACTTATCTGTATGAAATCCTGCAAATAGAGCTGGAAAACGCCGTATTATATCGGGTATCAAAAGCGACGGGGATAGGTGTTCCAGCTGTCCCGCATCCGGCGTGGGAGGCGGTGCAATCTTGTCATTGCGGGGATATTGTTGGAGTACTTTGGGTATGAAATCAAAAAGAAGAGATCGACCAGCAATGTCACAATAGATTGCAAGTAAAAGACTTATGGATTATTAATAGCTGAAAATTAATTGGTTTCTTCCGGGCAAAAGAAAGAGGATGCCACGAGGGGAGCGGTCGCGTTGAATCTTTTATTCATTCACCGTGCGAGCAAGGGCTTTTTTGGTTTTTCAAGAAACGCAGTAATTTCAAATCGTGTTAACTGTTCCACCCCCTATATCTGCAGTCAGACCGGATTTTGTCGTGCGGAATGAGTGGCTCTGTCGGACAATGATTGATAATCGCGACTAATAACCCCAATATAACATTGACATTCGAGAATGAAATGCGTAAAATATGGTTGATATTAAGGATTTAATGTTGGGATTGTAACATCTTTAGTCTTTGGAAAAGGTTAATCATGAAACGCTTAGCAGAAGACAAGATTCTCTCATGGGCGAATTCCCCCCGACGAAAGCCGTTGGTTATCCGGGGCGCGCGGCAGGTGGGCAAAACATGGCTGGTAGAAAACTGTCTGGCCAAACAATTTGACAATGTTGTCAAAATCAACCTTGAAAGCCAGCCGCATTTTCACGAAGCCTTTTCTGGTGAACTTGCCCCCGAAACAATGCTCAACGCAATAGAGCTTCGTACCAGCCGAATTATTCCCGGCAAAACACTGCTGTTTATTGATGAAATTCAAGGTTATCCGCGAGCGATTACCGCCCTTCGGTACTTTTACGAACAATTGCCCGAACTGCATGTTGTTGCGGCAGGTTCAATGCTGGAATTTGCTTTCGGGGAAATCTCGGTTCCCGTCGGAAGAGTTCAATATCTTCACCTTCAGCCGATGACCTTTTATGAATTCCTGATGGCAACAGGAAAAGAAATTCTCGCAGAAAAAATTCTGGAGCATCCTCAAAAGCACTCTGAGGCTGTAGTCACTGCGATTCATGAACAACTTAGAAATTATTTCTTTATCGGTGGCATGCCGGAAGCGGTTGCGGTCTATCGGGATACACGTTCAATGCTGGAATCTTACGAAGTGCATTCTGAAATCATTACCTCCTATCGTGAAGATTTTAGTAAATATCGCCCAGCGGTGGACTACACCTGTCTGGATACGATTTTTCAAACCATTAGCCAGTCTGTGGGGCAGCAGATTGTCTATGCACGCCTTTATGAACATGCCACAGGAAAAACAAACCACAAAGCGTTTGATTTGCTTTGTAAAGCTAAATTGGCAAACATAATTTCTGCGACCGATCCATCTGGGTTGCCGTTAGGTGCCGGCGTCGCAAAAAGATTTAAGGCATCGATACTGGACATTGGTCTAATGCAGCATCTTAGCGGGTATGTTTTGGCACTGTGAACATTAAA
>CAZVXR010000077.1:0-4048 GCA_964630865.1 uncultured Pirellulales bacterium
CACCGCCGGCTACGTTATGTCGTCCCTCCGGGACTTCTTTGATTGGAGAAGGGAAATTGGATATTTATTCTTTGACGCGGGTCACGTATTCGCCGGTGCGGGTGTCGATGCGGATCATTTCGCCGGGTTTTACGAACGGCGGGACCTGGACGATAAGGCCGGTTTCGAGGGTGGCCGGCTTGTACTGGTTGGTAGCCGTTGCGCCTTTGATTTCCGGAGCGGTATCTTTGACCTTTAAATCCACGGTATTCGGCAGCGAAATCAGCACGGGCTTATTTTCGTACATACTGACCTGAAGCTGGGTATTGGGCTTAAGGTACTTGGGGCCATCGCCAAAGGCATCATCATCGAGCGAAATCTGGTCGTAGGTGTCCAAATCCATCAGGATATGTTCGGTTCCGTTGGAATACAGGTACTCAAAATTGCGTTTATCGAGGAATGCGTCTTCGAGTGTTTCTTCGGCACGGACGCGGATGTCGCGAATGAGGCCGTCGCTGAGGCTTTTGAGCTTGGTCTGATAGACCGCGCCGCCCTTGCCGAGTTTAACATGTTGAAAATCTACAATTGCGTAAAGGGTATTATCGACCTTAATGGTCTGTCCCTTTTTCATTTCCGATGCCTTCATCGAACACCCCTAATTTCAGGCTTAATTTCTCTTTTTTGCTAATTATTTGGTTGGCAGGAACCGCTCCCGCATTCGTACTTTAGGGCAGGGAGTATCGCACAAAACGATCAAAAAGTCAAGGCTGTACCGTGGGATTGTAAATGGCGTCCTGAAATAGTCATAACCTGTTATATAAAAATGGGTTACGGTTGAATTGGGTAAGGTTGTAGGGTATGGGAATACGATATTTCGCAGAGTTTCTTCAAAAAAACATTGCAATTTCCAGCTTGGCGGTTACAATGTTTGACTTGCGAAATTGAAAATTGAATCGGAGACTATAGAAATGAAAAAAGATATTCATCCCAATTATCAGGTCGTCAAGGTTCGCTGCGGCTGCGGCAATACCTTTGAGACCCGCAGTACGTCCAAAGAAATCCATGCGGAAATTTGCTCGATGTGCCATCCGTTCTATACGGGCAAGCAGAAATTCATCGATACCGCCGGCCGTATCGAACCGTTCCAGAAGAAATTCGGCCAGAATTACTTCGCCAAAAAGACCGACGACAAGAAGTAGCGACTCATCCCGTACAAGCATTGCGCTGTCGAACGTAACTTACAGGTTATGGAAGGCAGCGCAATTTTTTTGTATCCTTAAATGGATACGATTCTGCCCCGCAGAACTTTCAAGTTGAATTAGCATACATCTCCAAACGAGGATACAGATGGATCAGGTAACAGAGGCTCTGCTGGCCAAACTCGAACAGCTCAATCAGCGTTTTATCGAGATTGATGGTTTGCTTTCTCAGTCGGATATCGTATCGAATCCGCAAAAGATGATTCCACTGACGAAAGAACAGGGCAAGCTGCGGCCGATGGTGGAACGTTATCGTAAGTATATGGAGCTGACGCGACAGACCGCGGATTCCAAGGCTCTTTCTGACGACCGTACCGCTGACCCGGAATTACGGGATATGGCGCGTGACGAAGTGCGGGAGCTGACCCAGCAATCGGATGAGATGCTCGAATCGATCAAAAATACGCTGGTGATGGCCGATGATGATGCGATTGATTCGGTGATTTTGGAAATTCGCGCTGGTACCGGCGGCGATGAAGCGTCGCTGTTTGCCCGGGATTTGCATACGATGTACACCCGTTACGCCGACCGAATGGGCTGGAAAGTCGAAACGATGGATTTTTCCACGACCGAAAAAGGCGGCTATCGCGAAATTGTGCTGACGGTCAGCGGGCCGGGCGTCTGGTCGCATCTGGGTTACGAAAGCGGCGGGCATCGCGTTCAGCGCGTCCCGGAAACCGAATCGCAGGGGCGGGTGCATACTTCGGCGGCAACGGTGGCGGTTTTGCCTGAGCCGGAAGAAGTCGATATGGATATCAAACCCGACGATGTGATCGAAAACGTCAGTTGCGCAGGCGGCCCCGGCGGACAGAACGTCAACAAAGTCGCTTCGGCCATCCGGCTCGAACACGTCCCGACCGGCATCGTTGTCAGTATGCGGGATGAACGCAGCCAGCATAAAAACCGTGCCAAAGCGTGGCGTATTCTGCGCGGACGCATTTTTGACTATTATCAGAAGAAAGCAGTCGCCGACCGCTCCGAAAAACGCAAGACGATGATCGGCTCCGGCGACCGCTCCGAGCGCATCCGCACTTATAACTTTCCGCAAAACCGCCTGACGGATCATCGCATTAATTTGTCGCTGTACAGCCTCGAGAAAGTAATGATGGGCGAAATCGACGAACTGATTAAAGCCCTCAAAGACTATGATAAACAGCAGCGGCTGGAAAATATGGCAATATAATCGACGACGGTCGATTTTCGATTTACGATTGAACAGATGGAAAATTGCGGCGGGCGCAAATAAATGATTATTCTCGTTACCGGAATGGTGGGCGTTGACAAGAAACGGTACTTGTCGGACGTCTGTGAACTGGCGCAACAGCGGGGCAAGGATATCCTGCTGTTTAACGTCGGCGACCAGATGTACGCCGAGGCGCCGGATATCGCGCCGGGACGGATTCTCGATATTTCACTTCAGCGGCTGCATTCGCTTCGGCGCAGCGTCTTTAAGGACATCATTGCTAAGGCCTCGCAGCATGAGCATATTATCGTCAATACCCACGCGACATTCCGCTGGCGGCATGGGCTGTTTCCGGCGTTTGACTTTTACCAGATTCGCCAGCTTAACCCCGATATGTTCATCTGCATGATCGACGGCATCGAGCCGCTCCATGTGCGGCTGACCTCCGAGCACCCAATTCGCCATTCGCTTAAGGACCTGATGGTCTGGCGCGAGGAAGAAGCTCTGGCTACCGAAATGATGCAGCAGGGATGCAATGAAAACGCCCCCTACTATACCCTGGCTCGCGGGGCGGGTAAAGGCACCATCGAGACCTTTTATAAGCTGATGTTTGAGCCAAGCCGCAAGAAAGTCTATTTGAGTTTTCCGATGACCCATGTGGCCGGATTGCCCAATGTGCTTTCGCAGATCAATCACTATCGTGCGCTGATGAAAGAGTGGTTTATCTGCTTTGACCCCGGCGACCTCGAAGAAGCGTACCTGCCCTACTGGGCCGATCAGGCCGCCCACGAAGGACGCAAGCAAATCGAGATGGAAGTCCTCGGGCAAAAACTCCGTCTGAATGTCTCGGAAATTCGCCAAATCGAGCAGGACATCAACAGCCAGATTTACGCCCGCGATTTCGCCCTGATTGATCAGGCAGATATGATCCTTAGCTTTATCCCCGAACTGCCGGATGGAATGCCCGCCATCTCCAGCGGCGTCGAACGCGAACTCCAGCACGCCCACGAGGCGGCCAAAGAGGTCTATGTTATCTGGGCGCCGAAAAAGCCGCCGTCAGTCTTTATTACCCAAACCGCCAACAAAGTCTTCCGTAACGCAGATGAAGCGATTTATCACTTCGAAGGCAAATACCCCAAAAAATCCGGCCTGCTGTTTGAATAAGAGGCGGGCTCCGCCAACACGGTTTCTAAAAAAAAAGCCTATACGCAAAACTTGCGAAGAAATATCTTATTAGATGAAGACAGATTTGTATAATTTGGGGTAGAGGGTGGGCGATTTATTGTTGTTTTAATTGGGATAAAAATGGGCAAAAAGCTACACGCTATGCAGCCAATTAAGTTGAGCGCATTTTTGGCTGATTATGCGGATGGAAAACCTACAAGCCCGGCAGATACAGTTTATAAACTACAAATTGAAACGGGAAAGATGAGTTTTTAAAGAGAAAAATTAGTCATGGCGTGGGCATATTCCGCCATACGGGAGCAACAAGCATGTTGATAATAGCAAGACAATGGATACTCAGGATTTTGATTTTATTCATCAGCCTTAATTGGGTACTGTCTGGATGCAATAGCAATTCCATATTGAACCCAACCGCTAAATACTGGTACAAAACGGGAGCGAC
>CAZVXR010000078.1:0-3425 GCA_964630865.1 uncultured Pirellulales bacterium
GGTTTTGGCTATAATTATAGCCTTTGAAAGTCGATTATTCTTCATTACTTGAATTTGGGAAAATGCTATGCTGAAGCGAACACAGACGTGCGGGCAGCCGCGAATGAGCGATGTTGGTCAGACAGTTATATTAAATGGGTGGGTCAATTCTTATCGTGATCACGGTAATTTGGTGTTTATCGACCTGCGCGACCGGACAGGGCTGGTGCAGCTTGTGTTCGATCCGGAACAATATCCTGAGATTCACAAGGTTGCGCGGACGCTGCGGTGTGAGTGGGTAATCGGCGCCAAGGGTAAAGTTCGTCCTCGCGGAGCGGGCATGGAAAACCCCCGGCTGGCAACCGGGCAGATTGAAGTGTCGGTCGAGGAACTGGAAGTGCTGAATATGTCCAAGACGCCGCCGTTTGAGGTGGATTCGAATGTCAATGTGGGCGAGGAGATTCGTCTGCAATACCGCTATATTGATTTGCGTCGTCCTGGGATGCTCAGCCGTCTTGGGATACGGCATCGGGTCGCGAAGATTGCGCGGGATTATTACGACACGAACGGATTTTGGGAGATTGAGACGCCGATGCTGGGTAAAAGTACCCCGGAAGGGGCGCGGGATTTTCTGGTGCCCAGCAGGCTTTCGAAGGGGGCTTTTTATGCTCTGCCGCAATCGCCGCAGTTATTTAAGCAGATTTTGATGGTTTCCAATGTTGAGCGCTATTTCCAGATTGTCCGGTGCTTCCGCGATGAAGACCCGCGCGCCGACCGTCAGGCGGAATTTACACAGATTGACGTGGAGATGAGTTTTGTTGAGTCCGAAGAAGTGATGCGGATGAACGAAGCGTTGATTGTGCGGGTTTTCAAGGAGATTCTTGGCGTAGAGGTACCGACGCCGATTCGGCAAATGACTTATGCGCAGGCGATTGAGGAATACGGCATCGACCGTCCTGACCTGCGGTTTGATATGAAGCTTAAGACGATTACGGATATCGCGGCAGCCAGCACGTTCCAGGTGTTTGTCAATACCGTGAAAAAAGGCGGCATTGTCAAGGGATTGTGTGTTCCTGGCGGGGCGAAGTTTTCCCGCAGCGATATCGAGGTGGGGCTGACGCAGTGCGTTACGGAGCTGGGCGCCAAGGGATTAGCGTGGTTTAAGGTCGGGCCCGACGAGGCGACGGGCAAAATCAGCCTCAAGAGCAACATTGCCAAATTTTTTACCCCGGAACAGCAGCAGCAATTGATTGAGCGTTTTGGGGCAAACAACGATGATTTAATCCTGATGGTGGCCGACCAGGCTGCGACGGTCAATAAAACACTGGCACCGCTTCGCGTCAAACTGGGCAAAGATATGGGGCTGTATGAAGCGAATAAGCTGGCTTTTGTGTGGGTTGTGGATTTTCCGCTGCTGGAATGGAACGCGGACGAAAATCGCTTTGATTCGCTGCATCATCCGTTCACGGCGCCGGTGCCGGAGGATATGCACAAATTAGAAACTGACCCCGGCAATATCCGGTCTCAGGCATACGATCTTGTGGTTAATGGTTCAGAAGTCGGCGGCGGGTCGGTTCGTATTCATGATCCGCAGGTTCAGGCGAAGATATTTGATTTACTGAAGATTACCCGGCAGCAGGCGCAGGATCGGTTCGGCTTTTTCCTGAAAGCGCTGGAGTATGGAGCGCCGCCGCACGGCGGTATCGCATTCGGGCTTGATCGTCTGGTGATGATTTTGACGGGTACGGACAATATCCGCGATGTGATTGCCTTTCCGAAAACGCAGCGCGGACAGTGCCTGCTGACTGAAGCTCCCAGCGATGTGGATCAGTCGCAGCTAAATGAACTGAATCTGCGGGTGCAAACACATCTTCATCAGGTGGACGACAAAAACGAGAAATCGTAATCGAATCAAATCGTATTCACAATGAGGGCGTATGACGGTACAGTGGCGAACAAGACTGGATGAATTGTTACGCAAACTGCGTCTAAAGCCGTTATCGCTGGCGGAAAAGTGCCGATTGCAATTTGGCGGGGCGGTTTTGTTCAGTCTGACCCTTGCGCTGCTGGTGCCGTATTTCTGGATGAATAAACTAATCGAAAAAAGCGCCCTCGATTCCGGCAGGGCGGTGTGCCAAACGGTTTATAATCAGCATTTCCGTATTCCTTCCCAGGGACAAAACGCTCTGCCCCGTTTGGACGAAAATGGGATGGTCCAGACGACCGGAGAGACGACGGCGCAATGGTTTCGGTTTGAGCAGGACCAGGCGATGCCGGCAGGGCTGGATTCGGGATTGCAAAAACGGCTGGAGCGGCTTGAAAAAGACCCTGCTGTTGACGATATGGCATGGGTTGGTATTCGTCATGGACGGGCGCGATACCACTACTTGCGGCTGGTTGAGGCAGACGAAAAATGTATCACCTGTCATAACCCGCAGGGCACGGCGACGCCGTATAATAAAAATCAATCTATTGGTGTGCTGGCGGTGCAGACTTCAGCGAGGGAATGGTCGCGAACCATTTTACTGAATCGGTTGTGGGTGATTATTGCCGGACTTCTGGCGGCTACCGGTGCAATGATCGCGTTTTATACGATTACGCAGCGGGTGATTTTAAGCCCCATTCGTCAATTGCGGGCGATGGTCAACAACGTCGCCGAGGGCAACTACGATACGCGCAGTTCGATTAAGACCGGCGATGAATATGAACGACTCTCTGAGGCGTTTAATCACATGCTGGATAATCTAATGGAGGCACAGGATAAGCTCAAAACAGCCAATCAGCAGCTTGACGCTAAAATTGTACAGCTTTCGGATAAAAATATCGAATTGTTTAAGGCAAATCGTCTCAAGAGCGAATTTCTGGCCAATATGTCGCATGAGTTCCGTACGCCATTAAATTCGATTTTGGGTTTTGCCGAACTGCTTCGTGAAAAACCCGGCGCAGAGACTGAAAAGACAAAACGATATGCGGAAAATATCGTTACCAGCGGACGGTCGCTGCTGACGATGATTAATGATTTGCTGGAATTGGCCAAGGCCGAAGCAGGAAAGCTAATCCTTCATGTCGAATTAACCAGCATTCAGCAGCTTTGCGAAGGACTTTCATCGTTTTTTTTACCGCTTACGGATAAGAAAAACTTGACGCTTGACATTGGTGTCGATGAAAAAATTCCGCTGTTACAAACCGATGCCGGCAAAGTACAGCAGATTTTGTATAATCTGTTAAGCAATGCGATTAAATTTACGCCGGAAGGGGGAAAGATTTCGGTATGTGCGACGATGCCGACGGATGTGGCGGTACGCATTTCTGTGATTGACAACGGCTGCGGCATCCCCCAGGAGCATCAAGAGCAGATATTCGACAAGTTCAGGCAGTTAGACGGTTCGATCACCCGCAGCGGCGATGGTGCCGGGTTGGGGTTGGCTATTTGCAAACAACTGACT
>CAZVXR010000079.1:0-2610 GCA_964630865.1 uncultured Pirellulales bacterium
ACCGCGTGTTCGGCCCCGCCGATGTACAAGTCCACCGGCATCCAGTACTTTTCCTTTTCCGGGTCGAACGCCGCATTGGGATTTTTCGCATCCATATACCGCAGATAGTACCAGCAGCTTCCCGCCCACTGCGGCATCGTATTGGTTTCGCGCCGGGCTTTCGTGCCATCCGGCAGCGTGATGTTGAGCCAGTTCGTCGCCTTAGCCAGCGGCGGCTCACCCGTGCCGGTGGGTTTAAAGTCCTCCACCTCCGGCAAAGACAGCGGCAGTTCGCTTTGGTCTAACGCGAGTACCCGTCCATCTTCGGTATGCAGAATCGGGAATGGCTCGCCCCAATACCGCTGCCGGCTGAACAGCCAGTCGCGAAGTTTGAAATTGACGGTCTTTTTGCCAAGTCCTTTTTCTTCCAGCCAGGCGGCGATTTTTTCCTTAAACTCCGGCGTGGATAATCCGGTAAATTGGCCGGAGTTGATCGCCGTTCCGTCGCCCACAAAACAAAATTCCCCTTGTTCGACCAGCTTTGCCGTTTCCGCATCGTCCGGCTTAACTACCGGAATGATTGGCAGACCGAATTTCTTGGCAAATTCAAAATCGCGTTCATCGTGTGCCGGCACGGACATAATCGCGCCGGTGCCGTAGCTGATAAGAACATAATCGCTAATCCAGATCGGCGTTTTCGCCCCATTGACCGGATTGATCGCATAGGCTCCGGTAAATTGCCCGCTCTTATCTTTGGCTAAGTCCGTTCGGTCAAGGTCGCTTTTGCGCGAGGCCTGTTCTTTGTAATCCGCAACGGCTTTCTTGTATTCGGGTGTGGTAATGGTATCGACCAGCGGATGTTCCGGTGCAAGCACCATATACGTTGCCCCAAACAGCGTATCAGGCCGCGTGGTAAAAATCCGCAGTTTTGCCGAATGCCCCTCAATATCAAAATCCACTTCCGCGCCGGTACTCTTGCCGATCCAGTCCTGCTGGAGTTTGCGAATGGATTCCGACCAGTCTAATCCTTCGAGGCCGTCTAAAAGCCGCTGGGCATATTTGGTAATGCGCAGCATCCATTGCCGCATCGGTTTGCGGATGACCGGATGGCCGCCGCGTTCGCTGACTCCGCCGATGACTTCTTCGTTGGCCAGCACCGTGCCCAGTGCGGGACACCAGTTGACCGGCGCGTGCGATTCATACGCCAGCCGCTGCTCGTTGATATAGGTCTCTACCGCCTTTTCGCCCTTGGCTTTGACCGCATCCGGTATCGGCAATTCTGCTATCGGGCGTGCCTTTTGCAGTGTTTCGTCATACCAGCTATTATAAAATTTCAAAAAGATCCACTGTGTCCACTTGTAATAGTTAACATCCGTGGTATCGACCTGCCTGTCCCAGTCATACGAAAAGCCGAGCGTTTGAATCTGCCGCCGCATATTGGCGATGTTCTTCTGGGTCGTATCCGCCGGGTGCGTTCCCGTCTGGACGGCGTACTGTTCCGCGGGCAGACCAAAGGCATCCCAGCCAATCGGATGCAGGACGTTGAATCCAACCATCCGTTTGTAACGAGCGATGATATCCGAGGCCGTGTAGCCCTCCGGATGGCCGACATGCAGCCCCGCCCCCGATGGATAGGGGAACATATCGAGGACATAGTATTTGGGCTTCCCCGCAGCTTCCGCTCCGTCCGGCGTGCGGAATGTCTTGGTGGAAACCCAGTATTCCTGCCATTTCTTCTCGATTTCAGTAAAATTGTATCCGCCTTTTTCCATCGCGCAACGCCTTTGTTTTATAGTGCAAAATGCTCTTGTTATTAGAATATCCAGAATAAGCCGCGAATTATAGCATTTTTGAGGACAAAGAAAAGCCCAAAGTCATCGAGGCTCTTCACAAATGGCCGCCAAGGGAGTATATTACAATGCCAGTTCAAAACCGGTGTCCTCTATTCCCCGGGGTCATCTGTGGTCTGCGTCAAAAATGGAAAATGGAAAATTCAGGGTTTAGTTCTTCCTATATTATGGACAACCTTCAAATAAACTGGGTTCGGTCGCCGCGGGCGAAAAACCTGCGGATTACCGTGCGAACCGACCGCACGGTCGTCGTAACGATGCCCTGGCGGTGTACCAAAAAGTATGCCGAAAGCTATGTGCAGTCAAAGAGAAACTGGATACACAAGGTCTTCAAAAAATTTGAAACCATCGAGCAATTCCAAAAAGCCAACCCAACCGCAATCCCGGATATCGAGCGGGGGCAGGATAGATTATTTTCCCGACTGGATGAATTGGCAGCCCAGCATGGGTTCAAATACCGTCGTGTCTGCATCCGCAACCCAAAGACCCGATGGGGCAGTTGCTCTTCGCTGAACAATATCAATCTGAACATTGGGCTGATAAAACTGCCGGAATACTTGCAGGATTACGTCATTCTCCACGAATTAGTCCATACCATTCACAAAAATCACTCCAAAGCCTTTTGGGCAAAACTCGACGAAGTCGCTGGCGGCAAAGCCAAAGAATACCGCAAAGAAATGCGGAAATATCGTACAGGCATAATCCCTCAATAGAAAATATGTAAACATAGCACATCTGTTTTGTTATATAATTTAGAAAAATTTTTGAATTCAAATGATAA
>CAZVXR010000080.1:0-13887 GCA_964630865.1 uncultured Pirellulales bacterium
AAACGTATCATTCGTCGATTGATAACGGTTGATATCGTCAAGCGGGTGCACAGAACTGTAATCGCCCAATGGCAGATTCATGATTTGCAAGGCGCGATTTGCCAATACTTCATTGACATTCATATTCAGGCTTGTACCCGCGCCGCCCTGAAGCAAATCTGTCTTAATACAGGTATTCAATTCGCCCCCGGCCAATTCCTTTGCTGCCTGCAGCATCGCGCTAACCTTAGCCGTCTCATCCGCCCAATCACCAAGATCAATACACGTCTGAATACAGGCCTGCTTGACCGCCCCATAAGCCCGCACAAACACCGCCGGCACAGGCCGCTGTGTATAAGGGAAATTTATCATTGCTCTGGTAGTGTGGATACCATAAAGAGCCTCGGCCTGTATTTCAAGCGTTCCGAGTGAATCCTGTTCTGTTCGAAATTGCTGCGTCATAATAGTTTAGCAAAATACATCATGTTTTCCGTTTGCCACCGCCGCGAGCATCTTCTCGCTGCGCTGACGCGGTGTATCATCCATGGTTTTGAGCGTTTTTTGAATCAAATCCATTCCAATGGCTTTTGTCTGCTCCGAACCATAATCCTGCAGATATTCCAAAAATGTGGACAGAGCATTTGGGTCGCAATGTTCCTTAATCAGACCTGGTTTAGCCATATCCATAAAGTCATGTCCCGTTCTGCCAAGTCGATAACAGCCCGTACAAAACGACGGCACATAACCGAGCTGGGCGACATCCCGAATGACTTCATCAAGACTCCGATGGTCGCCGAGGGAAAATTGTGCTTCATCCAGCACATCCTTGCCTTCGGCATATCCGCCGGGATTCGTGCGTGAGCCTGCCGAAATCTGTGAGACACCCAAAGCAAACGTCTCCCGCCGCATATTGGGTGTTTCCCGTGTGGACATTATAATGCCCGTATAGGGAACCGCCAGCCGTAATATCGCAACAATTTTACGAAATTCGACATCCTCGACTGGTTTTGGCGGATGGGTGGCCATATCCGAACCCGTTGCCGGTTCCAAACGCGGTACGCTGACCGTATGGGGACCAATCCCAAATGTCTGTTCGAGATGCTGGATATGCTGCATCATCGCCAACAGCTCGTACCGCCAGTCGCACAGTCCAAATAGTACACCAATCCCGACATCGTCAATTCCCGCGGCAATCGCTCGGTCCATCGCGGTAACACGCCAGTCATAATCGGCCTTTTTGCCGCCCAGGTGGACGTTTTTGTAGGTCTGTCGGTTGTATGTCTCCTGAAAAAGCTGGTATGTCCCAATTTTAGCGGCTTTAAGCTGTTTAAATTCCTCCACCGTCAGCGGAGCAACATTGACATTAACCCGCCGGATTTCGCCATTGTCAACTTTAACATTATAGATCGTTTCAATGGACTTAAGGACATACGGAAAGCCTTCTTTGGGATAGGATTCCCCTGCAACCAAAAGAACACGTTTATGACCCTGTTTAACTAATTCTTCGACCTCTTTGGCAATTTCGAGCTGTGTCAATGCCCGGCGTTTGATTTCCGTGTTTCTTGCCCGAAAAGCACAATAAAGACATTCATTGCCGCATAAATTGGAGATATACAAAGGTGCGAATATGACCAGCCGCCGACCATAGATCATTTCTTTGACCTTTTTTGCCGCATCGAACAATTCGGCCAATAATTCCGGATCGCTGATCGTGGCCAGGGAGGCTACGTCCTCTAAATCCAATCCTTTCATTTCCAAGGCCTTAGAGATAATACTACGCAGTGTTGACGCATCCTTGCAACAGGCACTGGTGAGTGTTTGCTCAATAATGTCTTCTCGTATAAAATCAGTAGTTATCGCCATAATTTAGACTCCTAAGCTCGAAAACCTAAAACAATAAGGAATAGTGTAGCAAATTTCTCCTGATTTTGCAACAAAAATATCATAATATGTACACAGAAAGAACAAGATTAAGATTGCTTTTGTTTATATTGTGAAAAACTGAGCAATAAACAAGAAAGATGTTTTTTCATATAGCGCAATTACTGATTGGGGTGTAATCATATTGTCATGATAAGTGTTGATGATTAGGCGTCCAAGCGGTAGAATGAACACAAATTACCGTAAAAAGAACAGAGCATTGAGAGTCGGCAGAATGAGTCAATATTCAATACAGCAACCTGGTCTTGCAAAACGAGTGGCCAGCGGTTTACAGCGGCGGGGCGGGTCCGGAATGGGACTTCGGATGACAGCGATGATTGATATGATTTTTCTTCTGCTGACTTTTTTTGTCCTGACTGCCAAATTCCAAAAGCCCGATAGTCAATTGCCCGTGGTAATGCCAAAACCTGCAACACAAACAACTGGATTGCAGCCCACGGGGCCGATGCAAGTGCGAATTATGGCCATTGAATCGGGCTGTGAAGTGGTCTTTGGCGACGAGAAAAAGACCACTTTATTGAAGGAAAATCTTGACGTGGGGCTTGCCGATATTTCCAATCGATTTCTCGCCGTAGCCCAACGGTATGACGTTCCAGCACAGGGTATTGAACTCCATTGTGATAATAGGGTGCCGTGGGATTATGTAGTCAAGATTTACGATATTTTTTATCGAATGGGCGCCATGAAAATTACATTTGTGACCCAGGAAAAATCTGCAGACAGTCCATAAAGTGATTGGAGAAATGTCGAATGGAAAACGGGCGTAAGGTAGCGTATTTTTCGATGGAAATCGGTCTCGAAGAAGGAATGCCGACATACAGCGGGGGGCTTGGAATACTGGCAGGAGACACAATCCTCTCAGCTGCGGATATGAAAGTGCCGCTGGTGGCAGTGTCACTGGTGCATCGCAAAGGATATTTTTTTCAGACGCTCGGTCCGGACGGCTGGCAAACGGAAACGCCCTATCAATGGGTTGTGCAATACTACTGTAAAGAACTGCCCGCCAGAGTCAGCGTTATAATTGATGGACGGAAGGTATGCATCCGGGCGTGGAGATACGATGTTAAGGGAGTTTCAGGATATATCATTCCAGTCTATTTTCTCGACACCGATTTGCCGGAAAACTCACCGGCAGACCGTGAATTGACGCATTATCTATATGGGCGTGACAAGGCCTATCGGCTGTCTCAGGAAATCGTGTTGGGGATCGGTGGGGTGCGGATGCTGCGGGCAATCGGTTATACAGACCTAAAGCGGTTTCATCTCAATGAAGGACACGCGGCGTTATTAACGCTGGAATTGCTCGAAGAACAGCTTGCCGGTCAAAGCCGCACAACTGTTACCGATGAAGACATTCAGGCGGTACGAGAGAAATGCGTCTTTACGACGCATACGCCGGTTGCCGCCGGACACGACCAATTTCCAATGGAGATGGTACATCAATTGCTCGGTACGCACAAAGCGTTTGAAAATCCACAAGTCTTTTGCTGCGATGACAAACTCAATATGACATATCTTGCACTGAATTTGAGCCATTATGTCAACGGTGTAGCAAAAAAACATGGCGAGGTATCCCAGCATTTATTTTCATCGTATGTAATCGATTCGATTACCAATGGTGTTCACGCTGGCAGATGGGTTTGTCCGGAGATGGCAAAACTGTTTGATCGGCACATCGCGGGATGGCGTGAAGACAACTTCAGTTTGCGATACGCAATCAGTATTCCGCGAGAGGAAATAGTTGTCGCTCATGCCGCAGCCAAACGCGAGTTAATTGAGTATGTTAATCGACAAATGAACGTTGGAATGTGCGGCGATGTGCTGACGCTCGGATTCGCACGACGTGCGGCAAGTTATAAGCGAGCGGATTTGATATTCAATAACATGGAACAACTGCGAAAAATTAACCGGGAAGCTGGAAAATTCCAGCTCATTTATGGCGGCAAAGCACACCCCAATGACACCGAGGGCAAGGAATTGATCAAACAAATCTTCAGGGCTGCCGATCAGCTTCAAAATGACATCAAAATCGTTTACCTGGAAAACTATGATATGTCGGTTGCGAAGATTTTGACGGCTGGGGTGGATGTGTGGCTCAATACACCTGAGCCGCCCATGGAGGCATCGGGGACCAGCGGGATGAAAGCCGCAATTAATGGCGTACCATCGCTGAGTATTCTGGACGGATGGTGGATTGAAGGCTGTATTGATGGGATGACCGGTTGGGCCATCGGAGATCCAAATCGACGACAAGATGATGGTATTTTCAATATAAAAGCCGAACACGAAAAGGATGCGGCATCATTGTACGAAAAGTTGCGGCAGGTTGCGGGACTGTATTACAATAATAAATCTGGCTTTGAACGAATTATGGCCATTGCCATCGCGATGAATGGGTCATTTTTTAATACACAGCGTATGATGCAACAGTATGTTTTAAAGGCTTATTTTGAATAGATTCTCACTGAATTGAATGGTTTTGTGTCGGGAAAAACAATATTTTTTACGTCCTATAATGTATCTTATGTTACATTCATGCGTTTTTGAAATAAGTCTAACTTTTTTTCTTAACGGGAGTTATCTTTCAGTTAGTCTATCAGTCCGGACGCACCACTGATAACGTATGAAGAAGCTTGCTCAATGCGTGACCAATTTGAAAACGCCCTGTCGACAATACCCAGGTTTTCAAGGATAACCTCAATGTAGTCTTTTGTGTCTGCGGACGAAAGACCATGAAATGAATTGCCTGTTACCTGACGCATCGCTTGCGCAAAACGCGGCTTGTCGCAGAATAACATCGCTGTTTGATAGTGCAGTTCAAGTGCCGCCGGAGGAATAACCGTACAGTCTCGCAGGATTTCAAGGGATTCTTCAAGTTTGCCAATTTCACGGTTGGCAAGGCATAACTTGATTCTGGATCGATAATGTGTCGGATTGACAGAAAGCGCTTTTTTAAACCAAGCAATGGCTTCCTTGACCTGGCCGCGAATAGTCATCAGCATCCCATATTTGTAAAATAAATCGGCATTGGGGCCTGATGAATCCATTCTCTTTTTCCAACCCCGAATAAAGACGTTCATTATATCGTCTTTCTCCAATTCCTGAAGATGTATATACTCTTCGGATTGAGTCGAACGCATATACAATGCGGCGGTTTCGGCGAACAGCAAAACGCTATTCTGGTGGATGCTGGAAGTCAATGAAAGCGTCTGGTCGGCCTCAGTTATTTGTGCATCCCTTGCTAAGGCTATGGTCAAACCTGCGTAGGCGTCGATAATCGAATCGTTAATTTCGCCCGCTTTGTTAAATTGTTCGGCGGCCAGTCCCGGATGGTTGTCTCGCAGATATTGGCTGCCGAGTTTAATTGTCGCCTCAAGGGAATTGGGCTGAAGACGGATAGCCATTTCATAATGCGAAATGGCTTGATCTCCCCTGCCGGCATGTCGGCAAATATCGCCAAGCTGAATGTAACATTCGGACATGGGGCCAAGTCGGTCAAGAATGCCATAAACATGTTCCATTGCCTGATCGTAAAGACCCTGTTCGAGCCACTCGGCGAGTTCATCATTCTTGCCGTCCTGATTGAAATTATCCGGGTGAGAAAGGATGGCAAGATTAAACGTATCTATAGCCTGCGTGTATTGCTCGGCAGCAAGATGTAAATAACCCAGCAAAACAAGGGACTCAATATCTTCGGGGTGTTCGATAGTCAGTATCGTATATTGTTCGATACATTTGTCAATCCGTCCGCGACGCAGATAAATCGCAGCGATTCGCTGGCTTGGAAGTTGTAAATAACGCTTAAATTTCAGGCAGTCCTGATAAAATTCAACGGCTTCAGCTTGCTGTCCGAGACGTTCATGACAAAAACCCAACATATACAATGCCAGGGTATTATTCGGTTGGCGCAGATAGACGCTCTGGGCTTGTTCTATGGCGCCACGGATGTCGTTGCGCTGTAGGCATATCGCTGAAGCTGCCATACGGCCCTTAGCGCAGTCCGGCTTTTCAAAAAGATAAAACCGCAATTGCTCCTCGGCTTGGTCGAGCTTTCGGTCCGATAAAAGATCGATCACCCTGCCGAGTTGCTGGGCGGCAGCATCCTGGGACTCTTGCTGAGGTTGCTGGGCGGCAAGCCAGTTCCATACCAGCTCTATATTGTCTATCGTGATGCCTTTACCAAAGATTTCAAGGAGCTTACTCATCCCCTGTTTTTCCTGCTTACCATAATAATGTCTTTTACATACACACCTATGCTGTGCGTATCGACGAAAGGCGGTAAAAGATTAATCGCAAACGGGAAAAAAACAGGTGATTAAGGTACCATAGGAGGCTATTTTCGCCGGATGTGCGGGATATAACGATTGTTTGGGGGAAAGGAAGTTTTTTGTGCTATTACATTCTTAAAGCGGACAAAGGAATTCTAATTGTTCGGACCAATATACGCCAAATACTCAAAATTATTTAATAAAACAGTCAAACTGTGTCTTTATTTAGAGAAACCCGCCTTTTCGACTTCGCTAAGGTAGGCAAGAGTACGCTCCAGTTTGTCGGTTAAATGTTTAAGTCGCAGCATAGTCTTAACGCGCGTCACTAATTCCCATTTATTGACAGGCTTACTCAGGAAATCATCTGTGCCAGAGTCGATAGCTTTTTCAATATCCGCCAATTCGGTCAAGGCTGTTACCATAATAATAGGAATATGGGCGGTTTTGGGTTCGTTTTTCACCTGACGGCACACTTCAAATCCGCTGATTTTAGGCATCATTACATCCAGCAAAACCAGATCCGGCATATCCCTTTGAATGATTTCAAGGGCTTCCTGACCATTGGTTGAAGATAGCGTACTGCACTCAATCTCCTCAAGATACGCTAATATCAGTTCCAGATTCTGGGGGTTATCATCTACCACAAGAACGGTTGGCTTCGTTTTGTTTTCTATTATTGACGAATTCATAACTGCCTTAATTATAATGGATTACAGTTTTCATTAAGCAGCCTGTACGGCCCTGCTGAAAGCCTATTTGCTCATCTTACACGAATAGAGAAAGGTTTCAAGTCTTATCATCCTTTTGGGTAAAAAAGTTTCTTCGAGCAGTTTATTCGCTTGGCGAAATTGACGATAGAGAAGGGCGAGGTTCTGACGCTTGTAAAAATGTATCAAATGTGTATAATAACTAATATAGAAAGTTATTGCGTGAATAAAGACACAAGACAATTGAGTTTTTTATTTCCCCTATTTCACTGCATAGTGATGGCGGCGTGCTTTTTCTGTGTCTCCTTCGCCGCAGGAGCCGTTTATGAACCTCAGGCTCTGGAAACAATCGGTTTGCGAGAACTGGTTGAAACGGATCCTAATTTGACGGGGCTGGGTGTTCGTATTGTTGCTGTCGGACGAAGCGAAACCTATAAAAATGGCACGCCCCAGGGCGATTATCGACTGGATACCCGCCATTCCGCATTGGGTCAGGCAAGAGCGTTTTTCGAAGACGGGATAGACAAAACGGCTGGATATTCCAACCATGAAACCGCAATTGCAGGGGTACTGCTTGGGTATGACCCGAATGCATTCTTCGCTCAGACCGGTCCGTTTACGTATCGCGGCACATGTCCCGATGCGACAGTAGAGGCAGTTGAATTCTGGAGATTTGTAAGCTTATATATCTATGGCGGACATAATTTTAATGCAGATATTTTGACTTTCAGTCTTGGCGATATCTTCCCTTCATGGTGGACTCGCGGCATTGAGAATCTGATTAATCAAAAAAATCTTGTTGTTTTCGCCGCCGCCGGGAATGGACGCGACGCTGGCGATCCGGTTTTGTATCCTGCCGCCGGTTCAAACGTTATCGCTGTGGGCGTTGTCAACGCTGCGATAGACCCCAACAGCAACAGCAAGAGCCTCAGCCTTTTTGGATCTGTCAATCCCGCATTCTCCAGTACCGGTCCGACTGCAGATACCCGATGCAAACCCGACATCGTCGCTCCAGGACGGTGTCTGATTCCAGTGGTCAATTCAGCACGATTATGCTATCGAAGGCGACTGGTCAAGTCTTGCAGCGCCTATGGTTGCAGGCGCCGCATCGCTGTTGATTCAAAAAGCCATAACGGAACCGAATATTGCCCTTCCAATGTTTGGTTCCAATACAAACTGTGTGATTAAGGCGATCCTGCTGACTTCGGCTGACAAACTCCCCTACTGGCACAAAGGCCGGCCTGAATCAGACGATGACAATGTCGTTCCTCTGGACTATACGCAGGGGGCTGGAATGCTCAATATCATTGATGCCTACGACCTGATGCTTGATGGACAGCAATTCCGCGGACAAACTCGCAATACCGGTTGGGATAATAGCATTTTGGACCCCAATAATGTGCAGGCAGAATATGAATTCGAATGCAATGACGCCAACACGATGATCACCGCTACATTATGCTGGAATAGAAACTATCAGCCGCTATATCCATATCTGCCCGCGTATGAAAAAGATACTAATTTAAGGCTTGAACTGTGGGGCGTGGACCTCAACGATCCTCAAAACGGCGTCTTGGTCGACAGTAGCGACAGCGTCAATGATAATGTGGAACATATTTATATTGCGGCCGATAAACGGTTTGACCATTATCGATTGATTGTCAGGTTCAGCAACGAGGCGAGTAATCCCCAGTCGTATGCGATTGCCTGGATGTCTAATTTGGAAAAGAATGGAGACAATCCTTTTTGGTACGACCTCAATAACGATGGAAAAGTAAACAATGATGACCGGTTGATCTATTTTTTAATCGATCACAATAGAACACAATGGTTCGAAACAGAAACAGGCAACTCCCCGATTCGCCCCGACTTAAACCGTCTGCAAACACTTAAAAGTCAGTGGCACGTATGGAAACGTTATTTGACTGAATGGTCAACAGTTCAGTAGGCAGCCTATGGAACAAGGGATGTTCCGGAAAGAGACTCAAAAATGAATCGCTGCGGCATACATCTGTGCGTTTTGGTTTACATGATTTGCTTGGGCGGGTGTACAAATCTTCAAAATATACTTAAGGTTGAACGCCCTACCGCCAGTTTGCAAGGCGTACGCTTTGATAAGGTTTCACTCGACTCGGCGGGTTTACTCTTCGATGTCGAGATCAAAAATCCCTATCCCATCGATCTGCCGTTGCTCAATATGGCTTATGCTGTGGATTCCGGCGGCAGCAATCTCTTCAATGGAAAAGCCAATATCCAAACGTTAATCCCCGCCAAAAACAAGGCTGCCATAACGCTGCCGGTTAAAATTGCCTATTTCGATGCGTTTAACGCATTAAAGTCATTCAAGCCCGGAGCAAGCATCCCCTACCATGCCACTGTTGGGCTATCCTTTGACGCCCCGGCCTTAGGTATCATCAATGTCCCCATCTCCCACGAGGGCGAATTGGCTATCCCGGCAATACCCAAGCCAAGCGATATGAATCTGCTTATAAAACTGCCCAAAGCCCCATAAGAAGCCATATTAGGCTCAATTAAGACCAAAACAAAGAGATAGTCTCTGTGGATAAAAATTTCAGGACACGAGTTGTCTCTTATTTTGTATAAATTGTTAAAAAAGTCTAAAAAAAGCTGGAAAATTGTAAGTTTTTCACTACAATCCGCTGTCTATGAAATTTGTACTGATAGACAAGGTTACGGCTTTCGAGTCGGGAAAAACATTGACGGCGATCAAAAGTGTCTCGCTGGCTGAGGAATATTTGGCTGACCACTTTCCTATATTCCCAGTTTTGCCGGGAGTATTGCTGTTGGAAGGATTGGTCGAGTCGGCCTCGTGGCTGGTGCGGCAGAAGAATAACTTTGCGCAGAGCATGGTTTTACTGGAAAATGCGCGCAATGTACGGTATAAAAGCTTTGCCGCTCCAGGAATGCAGATTCGATATAACGTAACCGCTAAGGCGATGGAAGACAATGCCAGCAGTTTTAGCGGCGTTGGCGTCTGCGGCGATGAAGAAATTGTGGCCGCCCAGTTCACCTTGCGGCACTTTAATCTTGGCGACGACAACCCAAAACTGGCGCATGTGGATGGGCAAGTTGTGGAAAATATGAAAAAACGCTGGAAATTGCTCTGGCAGGAATAAATAAAGTAAACGGAAAAAGGTAAAATTAAGGATTCGCCTTCGGCGATATAAAAGTACGGAGAGTATCAATTATGGCAATAAGCCGCGATG
Source organism: uncultured Pirellulales bacterium (assembly GCA_964630865.1). Lineage (GTDB taxonomy): Bacteria > Planctomycetota > Phycisphaerae > Sedimentisphaerales > Anaerohalosphaeraceae > Anaeroglomus. The sequence goes on from CAZVXR010000080.1 coordinate 10,123, forward strand.
AGATTTTCAATCAGGTCAAAGATGTTTTGGTTGACGCACTGGGTTTGGATGACGACGATGTAACCGAAGACGCCACATTGATGGGCGACCTCGGCGCCGAAAGTATCGATTTTCTGGATATTGTGTTCCGTCTCGAAAAAGCGTTTAGTATCAAAGTTCCGCGTGAAGAGCTATTTCCCGCCGAAGCTGTGATGAACAATCCCGACTATGTCAGCGGCGGCAAGGTTACCGCCAAGGGGCTTGCAGAACTGAAAGCCAAGATGCCTCACACCAATTTCTCGGAGTTCGAGAAAAATCCGGACGTCAACAAGATTGCCGACCTGTTTACCGTCAGCGCAATTGTGAACTTTATCGAAGGCAAACTAAAGTAATTTTTTATTTTTCCATTTTCAATTTTCCATTGTGGAAAAACGATGTGGGAATGTGAAACGAATACTTTTTAACTAAAACAGACAATCGGCAGGCCGCTTAGGGGCGCGTCTGCCGATAACCGTTTTGAGAATCGTACGATGCGTTGGATATGGATTGATAAATTTCTGGAATTTGAAAGCGGGAAGCGAGCAGTATCGCTGAAGAATGTTACCCTGGCCGAAGAGCACCTGCACGACCATTTTCCTGGTTTTCCGATTATGCCGGAATGCCTGATGATCGAGGCGATGGCCCAGACCGCGGGGATTCTCGTTGGCGAAGCTCGGCAGTTTCAGGAGAAAGTTGTTTTAGCCAAGATCAAAAATGCGGCCTTTCATCATTATGTCCGCCCGGGCGATACGATTACCCTCCATGCAGAAATCGAATCGATCGCTCCGGAGGCTGCCAGCACGACCGGCATCATCAAACGCGGCGACACTGTCATCGCACAGATCAATCTGATGTTCAGCCACGTCGATAAAAATCTGGCCGGTAAGAAATTCCCCGAAGAAAACTTTGTCTTTACGGAAATGTTTAATTCTCTGCTAACCGGCTTTGTCGAGCGAAATCCTTCGGAGGGAGCACGCTAATGAGGCGTCGGATTGTCATTACAGGTGTCGGCGCCGTTACGCCGCTGGGGCTAACCAGCAAACAGATGTGGGATGGACTTCTGGAAGGACGCTGTGGGCTGGGGACGATACGGGCTTTTGACGCCAGCGCTTTTGACTGCAATATCGCCGGTGAAGTTCCTGAGTACAATCTGCGCGACTATGTTCCCAAAAGTCATCGCAAAGCAACCAAGCTGATGAGCCGGGATATTGAACTGGCAGTGATCGCTTCACACGAAGCAGTACAAAATAGCGGCTTTGTTACCAAGGCTCACGAGGGGCAACATCCTACGCTGGTTCCAACGCGAACGGCCATCAACTATGGAGCGGGACTTATTACCTGTGACCTGACGGAGATGGCTCAATCCGTCAAGCATTGCATTACTAATGGCAAATTTGATATCCACAAATGGGGCAATGTCGGAATGCAGACGCTGACACCACTGTGGCTGCTTAAGTACCTGCCGAATATGCTGCCCTGCCATGTAGCCATTATCCACGATATTCAGGGCCCCAGCAATACCATCACCTGCGGCGACGCGGCGTCATACCTTGCTATTTCAGAGGCGGCAGAAGTGATTCAGCGAGATAGTGCGGACGCGGCACTGGCTGGCGGAGGCGAAACCAAAATCAATCCCATTGGTGTTGTTCGTCAGTACCTGATGAATCGCACCAATTGCTCTTCAAATGATAATCCCGCCGAAGCGTGCAGGCCATTTGACGCCGAAGCTGCCGGAACGATTATTTCCGAAGCGGCTGGGACGATCGTACTTGAAGAAATGCAGGCGGCCAAAGCCCGCGGGGCCAAGCCCCTGGCGGAGATGGTTGGTTGGGGTTCAAGTCATAGCTTAAACGTCGACTATGTCCATCTTGAGCCGAATGGCAACGCCGTGCAGATTGCCATTGAGATGGCTTTGCAGCAGGCGGGCATCGGTCCGGACAAGATTGACCTGATTATTCCCTGCGGCAGTGGTATTGCCTGCGACGATGCGGCGGAAGCAGCAGGAATTCAAAATGCCCTTGGCGCAGCGGCAACAACGGTTCCAGTCTGGCCGATCAAGAGCATGCTCGGACACGCCGGCTCAGCAGCCGGAACGCTGGACATTATCGCTGCGACGCTGGCAATTCAAAACGGCAAATGCGGCAAGGCTATGAATTTTCAGTCTGCAATGCCCGGATGCAAACTGAATATCCTGCAACAGCCCCTTGAAAAGAGATTCAAGTACGTTCTGTGCTGCGGATATTCGTTTGGCGGACAGAGTGCGGCAGTTTTGTTAAAAGCAATTGAGGATTAAGCAGGAATGAGACATAGAGTTGTTATTACTGGCATGGGAATTGTTTGTCCGCTCGGAAACGATGTGCCGACCATGTGGGATGGACTAATGACCGGTAAAAATGGGATGGGTTATACCACTCTGTTTGATGCTTCAACATTCCCAACCCAGTTCGATGCGGAAGTCAAAAACTATGATTTAAGCCGATTTATTAAAAACGTCAAACAGCATGCCAACAGCAGTCGCGGCTCACAATTTGTCATTGGCGCTACCGCCCAGGCCTGCAGGCAAGCTGGAATCGACTTCGAAACCGACTCGCCCGCCGACGGGATTGACCGTAAACGGATGGGTATTTACCTTGGCGCCGGCGAAGGCGCCATTAATGATGATGCGTTCTTTTCGGCATTAGTTGATTCGTGGCAAGAGGACAAGAACGGTCCCGATTGGACGAAATGGGTTAAGACCGCCGCACAGAAAATGCGGGCTTGGCAGGAATTGGAACAGGAACCCAGTCTGCCCGCTTCACATGTGGCAATTCTGACCGGCGCTCGCGGTGTCAGTCGAAGCTGCCTGACGGCCTGTGCCGCAAGCACACAGGCTGTTGGCGAAGCAATGATGCTCGTTCGGCACGGCAAAGCTGATGTTGTCATAGCAGGCGGATGTCATTCGATGATTCACCCGCTTGGCATTACCGGGTTTAACCGTCTAACCGCCCTTTCGACCCGCAATGACAGTCCGCAAACAGCCTCACGGCCTTTCTCTTCGACACGGGATGGTTTTGTTATTGGTGAAGGCGCAGCAATTGTGATTCTCGAAACGCTGGAAAGCGCCCAAAAACGCGGCGTGACAATTTTGGCCGAAATAGTCGGGTTCGGTTCCAGCAGCGATGCTTTCCGTGTAACCGATATGCACGAAGATGCCCGCGGCGCAGTACAGTCGCTGAAGATGGCTATCGCCGACGCAGGACTGACCATTCATGATATTGATTATATCAGCACGCATGGCACCAGCACGTCGGAAAATGACTCGATTGAAACCAAGGCGATTAAAACAGTGTTCGGCCAGCAGGCGTACAAAATTCCGCTAAGCTCGCCTAAGAGCCAGTTCGGACACCTGATTGGAGCCACCGGCTGCGCGGAATTGATTACCTGCATTATGGCCATTCACGAAAACACTCTGCCTGCGACCATGAATTATAACGATCCAGATCCGGAATTGGATTTGGACTATGTTCCCAACAAGCCCCGCAAAGCCAAAGTTGACGTGGCATTGAATGAATCCTTTGGTTTTGGCGGACAAAATAATGTCGTGATTATCAAACGATTTAAGGATTAATGTTACTATTTACACAATGGCTCCTGGAAGGGACTTTCCATGATCGATATTAAGCACGTTCGGGAAAATACGCAACTGTACAGGATGGGGCGAAGGCTAAACGGTTTGACGTTGATATCGACCGGCTGCTGGACTTAGAC
>CAZVXR010000081.1:0-21077 GCA_964630865.1 uncultured Pirellulales bacterium
TCTTCGTTCATGGTATCCAATGCCTCTATTCAAAGTCCGGTCTTTGGTAGAGTGATGTTAGCAAAAAAAAAGCAAAATCCCCACAATCTTTACGTCAAAGTGAGAGGATTTTGCTCTGTTAAAATTTTTATGTTAATGCAGAGTTTTTGGCTTAGCGTCTGCCGAAACCACCCGGACGTCCGCCTCTGTCGCCACCTCTATCGCCGCCGCCGGGACCACGACCACCGCTGCCGCCTCTCGGGCCGCCGCCAAAGCCGCCAGGACGTCTGCCGCCACCACCACCGCCGCCAAACCGAGGCTTATTCATCTTTGGGGGGTTTGCTTCTGCAACCTTGAGTGCTCGACCTTCGATTTCTTTGCCATTAAGGCCGTCCATCGCTGCCTGCGCTTCCGAATCTGAAGCCATTTGAACAAAACCAAACCCTTTGCCCTGACCTGTTTCGCGGTCCATCACGATGTTGACGCTTTCGACCACCCCAAACGGGGCAAACAACGCCTCTAACGCCGCGCTGTCACAACCTGCACTCAGATTGCCCACATACACTTTCTTTGCCATCTTGTATCTCCAAAATAAAAAGTTTAGACCTATAGGCCTTACCGACAAACAGGTCAGACATATAGCGGAAACAGTTTTCCGCTCTTTTTGCTGCTGACCACTATACCGTTCTAAACAAAAATTGCAAAATAATAAAAAATAACGCAAATAAAAAACTTTTTTTACTACACGGAATAAGGATTTATGACATCTTCTATGTGGGCTACTCCAGTGGTACTTCCTGCTGATACGCCGGAACCATGATATTCCATCCGGTCTGGTCTGTAAGATACTGTCGAAAACTTTCGCTCACTTCTTTTTCTCCGTGAACTAAAAAGACACATTTAGGCGGCTTATTGATGTTTTTCAGCCAATCCAGCATCTCTTTTCGGTCCGCATGAGCACTGAATCCCTGAACTTTTACTACTTTGGCTTTAAGCTGATACATCTGTCCCAAGATACGAACCTCAGAGTTTCCATCCAAAATCTCGCGTCCAAGCGTCCCCTTGGCTTGATAGCCTACAAATAAAATGGTACATTCTGGGCGGGAAATGTTGTTTACAAGATGATGTTTAATGCGCCCACCGGTACACATCCCGGAGCCTGCAATAATCATGACTGTTCCTTTGATGTGGTTAATCGCCTTGGATTCGGCGGTAGCCCCAACTTTGACTAAGCCTTTGAAACTGAATGGCGACCCATTTTTGAGCATAACCGAACGCATCTGCTTATCGTAAAGCTCGGGGTGTTTCTCAAATATCTCCGTAACTTTGACGGCCATGGGACTGTCAAGAAATGTCATAATGTGCGGAATGCGGTCTTCTATCAGAAGTTCGTTGAGAAAATACAGGACTTCCTGGCTGCGTTCGACCGAAAAACTCGGTACCACTAAATTACCGCCGGCTTGCCATGCGTCATTGACTGCCCGGGCTAGTTGTTCTTTGGTGTCTTCCTTCGTACTATGTTCACGGTCGCCGTAAGTCGATTCAATGAGAACATAATCGGCCTGTTCGAAAATCTCGGGGTCACGAATAATGGGCTTATCATTACGTCCAAGATCGCCGGTAAACAGAATAGTGCGAATTTGGCCATTCATCCGAAGCGATAGCTTGATAATTGAAGCGCCAAGAATATGTCCCGCTTCGTAAAAACAAACCTCAATGCCCTCCAGCGGCGAAAATGGCTGTGCAAAGGGTACAGGACTAAAAACGCTAAAACATTTTTCAGCATCTTCTACGGTATAAAGAGATTCGACAGGACGAGGTGTTTGGCGTCCTTCCTTTTTATGACGTTTGCGTTTGTATGCCGCATCTTCTTCCTGCAGCTTACCGGAATCGAGCAAAACAACTTTGGCGATTTCCGAGGTTGCCGGCGTGCAATACACCTTTCCCCGAAAACCCTCTTTGAAAAGTTTTGGGATCAATCCGCAGTGATCCAGATGAGCATGCGTCAGCAGTACCGCATTGAGTTCAGCGGGAACAAATGTAAAATTTTCCCAGTTGCGATCCTGGAATTCGCGTTCCTGATACAGCCCGCAATCGATCAGTACTTTTGCCCCGTTAAATTCCAGCAGATGCCTTGAACCGGTTACATTCTGGACGGCGCCGAGAAACTTGAGTTTGAAATTCATGTCCGCCTGCAATTCAAAAAAAGTGACAAATCAATACGCCGATTTCTGTGTTTCGGGTTGCGGTTCCATCGTACCGGTTGCCGCTTCGGAGGCCATGAGTTCAGGCTTGACAAAGATATAATACAGTTTGCCTTCCTGGTAGACGCGGCCGGCCATTTTGCTGGCCTGATCGCCAACACCCATATAGACATCTGTTCTTCCTGGAGCGCGAATCGCCCCGCCGGTATCTTGATCCAGTGCAAACCCGATATAGGGCCTGTCCGTAATCTCCATTCCCGTCATTCGGGGAAGGCGAGTCTGAAACAATCCGATACAAGCACGCGGGTAGATCGATTTATCCGTCGCAATTGACCGCATCGCCGTCACTGGCTCATTGAGGCTGCCTTTGGGCTCGCCCTGATCAAACTGGAAAAAGACAAATCGCGGATTGCGATGGGTGTAGTCGTCCATCATCTGAGGGTTAGCCTTGAAATACTCGATTAGTTTCTGCAAACTAAGCTGTTCACGAGTCAGCACGCCATCTTTAATCATTTCCTCGCCGATACTTTTGTAATCATGGCCATTGCTGGCGGTATAGCCGATTGTCAGCAGCTTGCCGTCCGAGGTGCGGATTTTGGCCGACCCCTGTACTTGAGCGATATACACTTCGAACGGATCGGATAAATAGGCCAACTCCAGCCCCCGAAGCTGTCCGCTTGCCTCAAGCTCTTTTCGGTCCGGATACTTTGTGAATGACCCATCCGGATTCTTCCTGCCCAAAATTTCTCCATCTTCGTCTTTGACCAAATCTTTAGGCTGCTTATAAAGGGGGTACCGGTAAACGCCCGTAGGCTTGAGGGACCCATCGAATATCGGGGTATAATAGCCTGTAAAGAGTACTGTTCCCATGTCGTCGCAGCCAATGGATTGATAAAACTCAAATTGCTCTTTGATAGCGGCAGCCAAGGGGCGTCCGGCCAATCCACTATCCAGCAATTTTGCCAGAGTTTTCAGGCTGGCAACCGCTCGCTCGTGAGAAATATCTTCGCCAAACGGATAATACTTCTTGCTGCTGGGCTTGGCCAGATAGTGCAAACTATAGTCAATCGACTGTCGCAAGTCGAGGATTTCATAACAGGCATAAGTAATGTCGGGAATCATCGCCGGATCGGTAATCTTGCGAAGCGCGGTCTGGCCGGGAGGCAGTTGACGATAATAGTCCGGTTTTTCAACTCTTAATTTCTTCTTGCAACCCGTAAAGGGAATCAAAAAAACTGCTGCCAGTAGGAGTCCTGCAACTACGTTACGATTCATAACTTCTCCATCAATAAAAGACTTCATTTGTCCAGCTTTTCCATAAGCAATGGAATAGAAAACGGTTAGGCCATTATCGCCGAAATTCCACGGATGTCAACCTCTACCCGATCATGAAATAAAATAATGTGCCTGTTTTGCCAATATCGGCACGAAGGGGGGTAAAACGTGAAAAACCGGATGAAATTGTCAGATTTCGGACTGGGGATCAAAGCCCTCTTTTTCTTCCGGATTATCCGTTTCGACTGCAGCAACCCGGTATTCGCTGTCCAGCCACTTGCCCAGATCGACCAGCCGACAGCGTTCAGAGCAAAATGGAAAAAAAGAAACCTGTCCCGAAATAGGCCTGGGGACAGGTTTTTGACAGATTGGGCATTTAAATTGCATCCGGCTATTCTTTGCCCGGGGATTCATCGACATCTTCAATCTCATAGAGGTCATCCAAGTCGGGGTCAACTTCGAGAACATCAAATTCCTTGTCCGCATCCTCTACTTCTTCCTCTTTTTCCTCAACTTCTTCAACCTCATCTTCATCTGGCTCCTTTTCAGCCTCAGCCTTCCATCGCCGGGGCTGCTCGCGCAGAGATGCGGTTCCTTTTTCAATTTTGCTGGCGTATTCGACGCAATATCTCGCCCAGGGGCTGGCTTCAAGTCGGATTTTGGGGATTGGTTTGCCCGTTCCCTCGCAAATCCCATAAGTACCTTCTTTAATTCGCTTTAAGGCCGCAAGAATTTCCGTGACAATCTTACGTTCACTGCTCATTAGCCCCAGAGCAAAATCCTGCTCAAAGGTATCTGAGCCCAGGTCGGCCATGTGGATCGGCATCGTGGATAAATTGCCCGTTGCGTCAATTTGGTTTTTTCCCAGCGCCTCGTTTTCAATGGAATCAACATCCCCGACCAACTCTTTCAGTTTCTCGAGAAGAATCCGTTTGAAATACTCAAGTTCTGTCGGGGTTAGATACGTTTTATCCGACCCTTGCGCGGCCTTGGGAGCCGTTTTTGACGGTGCAGACTGAGAGGAGGAAGTATTTGTTGACTTTGTTTTGATCGCAGTCTTTTTTGGCGCAGTCGGGAGGACTGCCTTGGCCGCAGATTTGTTCTGCAAGGCAGCTTTTTTTGTCGCCTTTTTTATCGGCTCTTTATTTTCCGTTTTCTTAACCTTTTTTGCCAATTGAGTCAACCTTTCGCAACAGCCCTGCTGCCATAGACTTACTTCCTCGGTGCATTCTCCATTGTCGGCAATTTAAGAAACCCAAAATATAATTTCTTATAAAAAAAATAGCAAGCCTAAAGATACTCTTTCCTAACTCCAATTATATAAAACAGTTATGTGCATTTTGTTCGATTTATATTAAAGAATTATGTTGCCCTAAGGGGATAAAAAAGGGGCGGTCGTCCAATACGGCCCGATAACATTCTACGCCAAAATAATCCTTAAGTTTTTCAATATCAAGAACTTGCGAAGGTTTTCCTACGCTGTGCCGGCCGCCCTGCCCCAACAAAAGAAGCTGATCGCAATATCGGGCGGCCAAGTTGATGTCGTGTGTTACGGCCAAAATCGTCTTTTTTCGTTCTGTCTGCAATGTTTTTAACAGATTGAAGATGCGAACCTGATGCTTTAAGTCCAGATGATTGGTCGGTTCATCCAACAATAAAATCGGCGTATCCTGTGCCAGAGCGCGGGCGATAAAAACCCGCTGCCGCTCGCCGCCGCTAAGCTGGGCAAGTGTTCGATTGGCCAGATGGGCAACTTCAGTCATTTCGAGCGACTCAGCCACAATTTTTCGGTCTTCGGCATTTTCAAACAAAACAAAGTCCTGACGGCACATACGGGCCATCGTTACGGTTTCAAGCACTGTAAAGCCAAACGATGGAACGTATTCCTGCCGAACCGTCGCGAGTTGTCGAGCAAGTTGTTTGTGGCGATAGCTGCTTAAGGGCTTATCCGCAAGACAAATCGTGCCTGCCGTGGGTTTTAGTAATCCGGAAATCAGTTGAATCAGGGTGCTTTTGCCTGCGCCATTGGGTCCGACGACCGCCCAGAAAACACCCGGTTCAATAGACAGCGTCAAGTCCGACAGGATTGGCTGCTTAGAGTAGCTAAACGACACGTTTTCTATCTTAATCAGCGACATCGATCCTCCCGGAATGCAGCGACCTACCGAATTGTACCAGCAGGAACAAAAAGAACGGCCCCCCCGCCAGCGCCGTAACAACGCCGACGGGCATTACCGCCGGGGCAACTACGACGCGTGAGACGGTGTCTGCAATAATCACAAAGGCTGCCCCGGCCAGCGCTCCAATGGGTACCAGCTGCCGATGGTCCGGACCAATCAGGAGTCTTACGCCATGCGGTACAATCAGCCCGACAAACCCAACCAGCCCGCTGAGGCTGACTGCAACTGCGGTAATGAGTGCCGAAACCGCAAAACATCCCTGATACAGCAGCCGGACGTTGACGCCGGAGAGTCGCGCTTCTTCGGGACTGAAGCTAATGATGTTCAATGCCGGGGACAACCACATACAGAACCCGATACCGCCTGCGACCAAAGCGGCGCTGACCAATAATAAAGCCATGCTGTCAATGGCTGTCAGATTTCCCATCAGCCAAAAAATAGTCGTCTGTACCTGGCTGGCGGCGGCAATGGAATTTAAAAACATAATCACCGCAGATAAAAAGGCATTAACGACCACGCCCGCAAGAAGCAGGCCGGTCATTCCGCCTTTGCGTCCGGCGCCGCCCAGCAGCCAGACCGCCCAAACCGTAACCAGCGCAGAAATAAATGAACAGATGGTTACGGAGGAAATCGCCAAAAAAGACCATCCAGCGCCAAGGACAACCGCAATCATTGTTCCCAGTCCTGCGCCGCTGGAAATGCCGAGGAGGTAGGGGTCAGCCAGCGGATTGCGCAAAATCGCCTGCAAGACCACCCCGGCACACGCCAGCGCGGCCCCTACTATTCCGGCCAGTGCGATTCGCGGCAATCGAAATTTGACATAAATTTCATAGTCCAGATTGAACTGTCCGGTGGAGGTCTCTATTGGCCCCTGGAAGACGTTTGTCAGGCGGACTGTTTCGGAGCCAAAGAGCGAACAGACCGCAACAACCGCCAGCAGTCCTATTGTCGCGATGGCAGTCCGAGTCCACAATTGTTTAGCGGTTAAGACGGTTTTCATTCAAATTTTTCCTGCGGCCAGAGGCACTTAGCGACTTCAATCATTCCCTGCTCAATACGCGGTCCCAGTCGGCTGACCAGATCGCCATCCAGCACATAAATCCGTTTATCCTGTACAGCAGGCAGACTCGGATAACGCCCATAAAACTCCGCCGCGGTGCGTGTCAGCCGTTCATAATCCGCTTGTGTATCCGAAGGTTCAATAATGATATTCGGCGACGAGGCCAGCAGTGTCTCTTGCCCTATGGGCGGATACTGATGCGGCGTTTTGGCGATGGCATTGATTCCGCCGCAAATGGAAATCAGTTCATTGATAAATGTATCCACGCCTGCCACACGCAGCGGTTCGCGCTGAATCACCCACAGCACTTTGGGGCCGGATCGACCTGCAAAACGCCCGCGCAGGCTGCTCTGTGTGCTTTGCAATCGCAGAATCAATTTACCGGCTTCAATTTCGCGTGATGTTGCTTTGCCCAGTGTTTCAATCCCGCTATATAATTCCGGAAACGACTCGATATTGAGCGACAGCGCTTTGCATCCGATTTTCTGCAGGCGATTGGCCAAAGCCTTTTGCTGGTCAAAACCCATCGCGACAACCAGGGTTGGACGCGCCATCAAAATCGCCTCAAGGTCCGGCTGCCAAAATGTCCCGACTTTAGGCAGCATTTTGGCCTGCAGCGGATAATTGCTGTCGGTACTAACCGCGACAATTTCCTTATCCAAGCCCAAGGCATATAAAAGCTCTGTCAGATTTGGCGCCATCGACACAATTTGACTTTTGGATAAGACGTCCGCAGGCTGTGCCAAACCCTGCGGACGCATCAGCCAGACGGTCAATGCAGTTCCGACAGCCAAGATAAGTAATATTAAGATTGTTTTTTTCATCGACATTTAATATTAAAAACCCGTTCGCTTAAATTGTTTGTCCAAGTCCGCGAGGGTAAAGGTAATGATTGTTGGCCTGCCATGCGGACAACGGCACGCTTCGGGGTACACCTGCCGGTCAGATAGCAATTGAGTTATTTCAGCATCTGTCAGCGGATATCCGGCTTTGACAGCGGCGGTGCAGGCCGCCCGTTCTATAATGTCCTGCAGCAGCTTATCCGGCTGGCCGCTATGGTCTCCAGATGACAGCACATCCAAAACATCCCGCACAAATTCCGCCGGCTCGGCTTTTTCAAGCAATCGCGGAAACGATTGTACCGCAATCGCTCCCGGCCCGAAAGAGCTGATTTCAATCCCCAACTGCTCAAACAACTCCGTATACTGTTCCAGTATCTGCTCCTGAGCGGATGTAACCTGTACAATCTCCGGTGTCAGCAGCCGCTGCGAAGTCAGTTTGCCCTGCCGGATCTTCTCACACAGCTTTTCGAATAAAATCCGCTCGTGCAGCGCATGCTGGTCAATAATCTCAAAACCCTGCTCATTCTGCAAGAGCAGATAACTGTGATGGATCTGCAAATAGCGCTGCCCTGCCGCGTGCCGAGGCAATTGAGGATAATCTGACATCGTTGAATCAGGCGCAGATGTCGGTGAAGGCTCGCCGTACGACTGATGCTCGGAGGCTTTGAAATTAAAACTCCGCTGCGAGGCAGAGGGCCTTTTGAAAAAATCCTCGACTGCATCCAGTACCCGCTGACGACGCTGGCTTTCCCGCTGGTAATCCGTTTCCGGCAAAGGCGGCATCGGCTCTGTAGCAGGCAAATGCCCCGCCACATCCAGATTGGTACTGAGTAATTTATCCCGCAGCGCCGCCAAGACCTGCGAATGCACCAGATTGGGATTGTCAAATCGCACCTCGACTTTAGTCGGATGCACATTGACATCAAACGCTTCAGGCGGCGTCTGCAAAAACAAAAATACCACCGGATAGCGATTAGGCTCCATCAAACCCTGATACGCCTGCCGCACAGCATGCTGAATAAACTTATCGCGGATAAATCGACGATTGAGAAAAACATATTGATACGCGTTGCTGGTTCGTGCTGCGGCGGGTTTGCCGATCAGCCCGGCGATCTCCATCCCTTTTTCCTGTTTGCGGATAGGCATCAGCGTTTCGGCTAAATCCAGCCCAAATAAAATCCCAACCCGTTCGGTCAGCGTTTGTCCGGCGGGCAATCGATATGTCTGCCGGGTATTGTGAATCAGCGTCAAATCCAGCGACAAATTCGCCAGAGCAATGCGCGTAAAATGCTCAATGATGTGCGTCATTTCAGTATTCGCCGTCCGCAGAAACTTGCGGCGGGCGGGCAGCTTATAAAACAGATTCCGCACATCAACGGTTGTTCCCACGTTGGCACTGGCCGGACGCAGGGGTTCTTTTTGGCCGCAATCACAACTGAGAATATGGGCTTGAATGGATTCGGTCGTTCGGCTGGTCAGCGTTAGCTGGGCCACCGAAGCGATACTGGCTAAGGCCTCGCCGCGAAATCCCATCGTTGAAATCAAATGCAGGTCGTCGGCTGTGCGAACCTTGCTGGTTGCGTGCGGCTCCAGCGCCAGCCGCAAATCCTCGGCATCCATTCCGCAGCCGTTATCGGTTACGCAGATGCGTTTGCGTCCGCCATCCTCGACCAAGACCGTAATCGCCGTCGCGCCGGAATCGATGCTGTTTTCCAGCAGTTCTTTGACGACGCTGGCAGGCCGCTCAATGACCTCGCCGGCGGCGATCATATTGATCATATTGTCATCGAGTACGGCGATTTTGCCCATTTGTCTGCCAGTTAAAATTATTTCGATTTCGTCATTTTCAAAGCCTGCTTGGCCGAAATACGACAGGCCTTGCCGTTGCGGCTGATGATGACATATTGGCCAAGCAGTGCTTTACGCCGATATTCTTCCTGCACTGCCTTTCGAAGACACATCAGGCCATCTATTGCCATTTTATTAGTTTCTTTAGTTGTCATTAGCAAACCTTAAAATTTGTCCAAGTATCTCATTGTTTAAAACAGTCTGTCCATTTTCGTCTTGTTTAAAAAAGAGAACCGGCTCTGAACTGGAATTATCATAACAAACAACTTTATCACACAGTGACATATAAACCTTCGCAAGGTTGTGTGCATAATCCGAGGATAGCGACGCAAGATGGTGTCATCCGGTATATCATGTCCGCCTTGCGCAACCCGCTCCCGTACCCGACTTTTTGAAAAGGCCGCATCAGGAATCCACAAGAAAAACAAGACAATCCGCCAACCGTCCTGCCGAAGCTTTTTGAACAAACTTATCTGACTACGGCCTGCCAGCGTGGTTTCAAAAGCAAAATCTACCCGCTTGTCGATATTGGCATTTATCTCGCGAAGAAAAAGACGACCTGCATCATACTGCGCCGATAGCGAATCAAAGGGAGAAAGACCATAAGCAATCAGGTCGGCATTAACAAAATTGCGGCACCCTGCGATCTGCGGCAAATAGTGCAATGCAAACGTGGTCTTTCCCGCCCCATTGGGGCCTGCAATCACAAAACAAGTTGGTTTTTGTTTTTTTTTCACAGATATTTTTTATGGCAAATTTACAACAGCAAACTTTTGCCCGTCATTTCCGCAGGTTTCGGCAACCCCATTACTTCCAAAAATGTCGGCACGACATCGGCTAATTTGCCGCCGGCGGCCATCTTGCGGTTTTTGAATCGCTCATCAAACACGATAAACGGTACGTCGCCGACCGTATGCGCGGTGTAGGGCATGTTATTCTCAAAATCCCACATCTTCTCGAAGTTGCCGTGGTCAGCAAGAATCACAGCACTGCCGCCCAACTGTTTCACTTTATCCAAAATCCGCCCGACACAGGCGTCAACCGTCTCGGCAGCGACCACCGCCGCAGGCAAAACGCCCGTATGCCCGACCATGTCGGGGTTGGCAAAATTGCATATCACCACATCGAACTGTTTCGAATCTAATTTTTCGCAAATTACATTGCAGACTTCCACCGCACTCATTTCCGGCTGCATATCATAAGTTTTGACTTTCGGCGATGGAACAATCTGCCGCTGTTCCCCCGCAAACGGCTCCTCTCGGCCGCCATTGAAGAAAAAGGTAACGTGCGCGTATTTTTCCGTTTCCGCACAGCGGAATTGCGTAAGCCCAAGCTGGCTGAAGTATTCGCCCGCGATATTGGGCATCACTCGTGTCGGCGGATACGCCACTGGCGTCTTAATCTTCGCCTCGTATTCGGTCAAACAGACATACGAGCCAACCTTCGGCCAGACTTTCCGCGTAAAGCCTGCAAAGTCTGTATCGACAAATGCCCGGGTTAGTTCCCTCGGCCGGTCACCGCGGAAATTAAAGAAAATCACGCTGTCGCCGTCTTCAACCAATGCCATCGGTTTGCCATGGGATCCGGCGATGCACGTCGGCTTAATAAATTCATCGGTAATCTCTTTAGCGTAGCTTTCCTCCAGCGTCTTAGCCGCGGATACAGCAATATGCCCAGCCCCCTCGGTCAGGCATTTGTAGGCTTCCTCAACTCGCTCCCAGCGTTTATCGCGATCCATCCCAAAGAATCGCCCCATCAGGGATGCGATTTTGCCAACGCCGATTTCGGCCATTTTCGTTTCGATATCCGCCAGATATCCTGCTCCGCTGGTTGGCGGCGAATCACGTCCGTCCATAAAGGCGTGTAAATAGACCTCGTTTAGCCCATTTTTCTTGCACATTTCGAGCAAGGCATATAAATGCCCCAAAAGCGAATGCACGCCGATGTCGCTGCATAACCCGAATAAATGCAGTTTTTTGCCGCCTTTTTTTGCCCCGTTAATAGCCGACAGCAAAACGGGATTCTTGAAAAACTCGCCTTCGCGAATCGAAACCGTTATTTTGACCGAATCCTGATAGACAATGCGTCCGGCACCGATATTCTGGTGGCCGACCTCGCTGTTGCCCATCGTCCCTTCCGGCAGGCCGACATCTTCGCCGTAGGTGCGAATCAGACAATTGGGGTATTCTTTCATCAGCATTGTATCTACCGGGACTTTCGACATTTTGACCGCGTTGAACTTGTCTTCAGCCGGGTTCGGATTCCACCCCCACCCATCGCGAATAATCATCACACACGGCCGAGTACGCAAGTTTGCTTTCGATTTAGACATAAATAAAGACCTTTATTGTACACAAATATAAGTTCATTCCAAAGACGACCTATGCTAAAAGAATTGCCCCCCAAAGTCAACGCCGCAATATCTTTTCCAAAGAATCAGAACCTAAAAATTTGGCTCTTCTCCAATAAAGTTGGTTGATTTTGCTCTTTGAAAAACACAAGTCTCTTGGATGTCCCCATAGGTGTCCGCCTAAGGAGATATTATGTGTCCACTATAAACTGTGCTGTTTTCTAAAAATTTCTCTTGCAGGTGCATGGTTTTTGACCATAATGTTGTGTTTATAGAATACTGTGCGATATTAACAAGTGAAAAGGGATATTCGATGGGACCAAAACTGCTTGGTTTGATTAAACTACAGCGGGTGGAAAACAGGCTTCGTGCCGTTCAATCCAAACTTGCGCGTTGCCGAAGAAGCGTACTGTTTCAGGAAAATCAGCTTCGCACACTGCAAAGCAACCTTGAAGCCAAGCACGAAGAGATCAAACTGACCCGAATTCAGGCTGATCGTCTTGAATTGGAACTCAAATCCCGGGATGAACACCTCTCTAAATTGCGATCAGCACTGAATACATCGCGTACCAACAAGGAGTATTCCGCCGTCTTAACTGAACTGAATACCTCCAAAGCCGATGATTCCAAACTGGAAACTCAGGTACTGGAATTGATGAAAAACATCGAAGCGGATCAGGCCGCCTGCCTGGACATTCAGAAGCAAATCGAAGAACAAAAAGCCAAAATGGATCAAATCCGTTCCGAAGCTGAAAACAAGGCCGCAGAATTACAAAAAGAAGTCGATGCCGTACAAAAAGAATGGGATTTGTTTGCCGCCAAAGTCCCGGCAGAAACCTTGTCCATTTTCAAACGTGTCGCCGAGACCTACGACGGCGAAGCGATCGCGCAAGTTGAGAAAATGGACGAAAACAGCACAACTTACAGCTGCGGCGGATGTTTCATGGGCTTACCGGCTGAAGTGGTCAACATCCTGTCCAACAAAGACGAGATTTTCCGCTGCTCGAACTGTACACGGATTTTGGTACTGGAAGACAACGGCGAGTAACTCGCCTTCGGGGTGGGAGCCGCGCCGTGAGCAAAGTAATCTTATACACCGATGGAGGCAGTCGAGGCAATCCTGGCCCGGCGGCGGCGGCGTATGTCCTTAAAGATATTTTCGGAAAAGTCATTTCCGGCAAAGGCATTTTTATCGACAATGCCACTAACAACATCGCCGAGTACAACGGCATTGTGTATGGCCTCCAGGCCGCTCAGACCGCTGGCGCAACGCAAGTCGAACTGCTCAGCGACAGCGAGCTGTTGATTAAACAAATCCACGGCCATTATAAGGTCAAAAGTGAAAATCTGCGTGATTTATATTGCCGGACGATGGATTTGTTGTCGTCGTTTCAATCCTGGCAAGCCCGCCATATCCCCCGCGAGAAAAACACTGAAGCGGACGCCCTTGCCAATCGCGCGATGGACGCAAAGGACGATGTTGAACTTGAACCTTCGCGACCCAGCGGCGGCATTAAGCCTATTCGCCTTGGCATCCTGATCAGCGGCGGCGGACGGACACTGCTCAATCTTGACCAGAGCATCAAATTGGGCAAACTCAGCGCAGAAATTGCCGCAGTGATTTGTTCCCGAAAGGAAATCAAAGGCGTTGAGTTGGCAAAGCAGTTGGGCTTTAATCCCCAGATTATCCGTGTTAAAGATTACCCTGACATTCAATGCTTCAGCGGCAAAATCGCCGAAATCCTCGATGCCGCCAAAGTCGACCTTGTCATTCAGGCCGGCTGGCTGTGCCTGTGGAACATCCCGAAGCAATATGAAGGCCGCGTGATGAATATCCACCCCGCCCTGCTGCCCAGTTTCGGCGGGCAGGGAATGTGGGGACATCACGTCCACGAAGCGGTCCTTAAGGCCGGGTGTAAAGTCAGCGGATGCACCGTCCATTTTTGTACCAATGAATACGACAAAGGACCGATCATTGCCCAGCGGGGCTGTCGTGTGATGGAAAATGACACCCCCGATACGCTGGCCGCACGGGTCTTTGAACTGGAATGCCTTGCGTACCCCGAAGCGATCCAGCAGTTTGCCGAAGACAAACTGAGCATCGTCGATGGATGTGTCAAAATAGAACGATAACGTGTTTGCCGAAAGGATACCCTAATGCAGCGGATAGGATTTATTGGAATCATACTTGGATTGACCGGATGTGCGTTTTTGGCAGGCGGCTGCGTTGAGCGGAAGCTGACCATCGTAACTAACCCTGCCGATGCGGTAGTCTGGCTCAACGACGAGGAAATCGGAGCTACGCCGGTAACGGTCAATTTCAACTGGTACGGCGACTATCGCGTCCGCGTCGAGAAAACCGGCTATGCTATCCTGAATACCCATCAAGACCTCAAACGCCCCCTGCACGACCGTTTCCCGCTGGATTTCTTTGCCGAATGTCTGTGGCCCGGGAAAATTGTCGATAACTATACCTGGACATTTGATCTAAAGCCGTACCAGGCCCTTTCCTCAGAGCAACTTATTGACGACGGAAAAAAGGCACAGGGCTCCTTTGAAATGGAAATCGACGAGGCGAAACAGCAAATCCAATCTATCAAAACAGAAAAGGAAAGCCAGCAGTAGACTCCGCAAACGTCGATTTTGCGTTTTGTCTTTCCCGCGGAGTATCTGTCCTTGCACAGACGAAAATCCACTTGCAAATGACGCAGATTCAGATAAACCGGCAGAAATGGAGCTGCCATGAACCTTCAACTCCTGGCCGGGACAATCCTATACGGACGTTACTATTCCCCAAAAAGGGGCTAACCAACCTCTGTTTAATATTATAACTCGTTTCTTTATATGGATTTATATTGAAATCGAAAAAAAAGAACACACACGTTTTGGGGCAGCAAGTTTTATGTTGAATTAAAAGTCTTCTTCTGGTATAATCCAGTCACTTCTCAGAATGGACTCAGAGAGACGTACACCATAAGTTTGGTTAATTGCAGCACAACGCCTTTTGTTTATTACGAAACTTGTATTGTCGTCTAATGCGACAATGAACTATCCAATAGTACACTTGAAAGGTCGTCTATTTTGGAACTCTTGGGGAAAACTCTTGTTTTTTGCACCAAAAATGGAAAATGTATTTTCCGTATCGGCTTCTTGGCAGCCGTTACTATCATCGCCTTTCTGGGCACAAAGGCCTGCGTTACTGCAGCAGGCACAATTCCATTGAGTTTGCAAATTGCGGTTTCACGAGATAATATATCTGATAATGATTTTAATGACGCTCTTTTGGCCGAGCCTGCCACAGTCGAAGAAAATCCCCATTTTGCCGAAGAACAATCACAGATTGCAGATTCCGCGATGGATCAGGACCAGGAATTACTTCGCTTGCTCTGCAACTCCACCCGTCAATTGCCTGATTTGCCGAAATGGAAGATCGTTCGTATGCGGGTCACGGCGTACTGCACTTGCCCGAAATGCTGCGGGAAATTTTCAGGTGGTCCCACCGCCTGCCAGCACAGGATTCGCTCGGGCGATACGTTTGTTGCTGCCGATAAACGATTTGCTTTCGGAACGCAAATGATTATCCCGGGATACAGCGGCGAAAAAGCCGTTGAAGTCAAAGACCGCGGGCGACTCATTAAAGGCAATCGGCTTGATGTTTTTTTCCCCAGCCATCGCACTGCCAAAAAATGGGGAACACGATATCTCGACGTACTGGTCAAAGAAAAATCGTAACCTCAATATCCGAGTTTTGCCGCTTCTTCTTCGAGACCGTACCGTTTCATTTTTTTATAAAGCGTTGTGCGGTTGACGTCCAGCGATCTGGCGGTATCCTGACGGTTCCAGTTATTGGCCTCCAGCGCCTTGCGAAGAATGATGCGCTCGGAGTCCTCAGTGGCTTTTTTTAAGCTCGTTCCATGATACTCCTGAGCGGATTCGATGTGCATCCTGTCGGTCATCGCCGCCGGGAAGTCCTCTTCATCGATAAACGGATTTTTACTCAGCAAAACCCCCCGTTCAACCACATTTTCCAATTCGCGCACATTGCCAGGCCAGGAATACCGCTGCAAACTCTCCATTGCCTTTTCGGTAAAGCCAATTTTGCTGCGATTATGTATCCGACAAAATTGTTTGAGAAAATGTTCGCTAAGCAGCGGAATGTCCACCGACCGATCCGATAGCGGAGGAACATGAATGGTAACGACATTGATGCGATAAAATAAGTCTTCCCTGAATCGTCCGGCCTTGACCTCGGCAGCAAGGTCGGTATTTGAAGCCAAAATAACCCGTGCGTCGACAGTGACCGTGCGGTTGCTGCCGACAGGCTCTAACTGGCGTTCCTGAAGAATACGGAGCAGTTTAACCTGCATCCCCGGCGAGGCGCTGGAGATTTCATCAAGAAAGATCGTTCCGCCGTTGGCGGCCAGAAACTTGCCCTCTTTATCGCGTATTGCCCCGGTGAATGACCCCTTGATGTGGCCGAACAGCTCGCTTTCCAGCAGGGTTTCCGGTAGCGCCCCGCAACTAACTTCGACAAACGGCTTATTGCGCCGGGGCGAACGAAAATGAACCGCTCGGGCCAGCAGGCTTTTTCCTGTACCGCTTGGGCCGGTCATCAGGATCGTCGTGCGGCTGTCGGCAACGGCTTCAATCAGCTCAAAAATACGGGACATCTTGTAGTCCTGGCTGACGATATTTTCAAGCCGGTAACGTTTCTCGAGCTGATCGCGCAATTGCTGATTTTCATCCATCAGTGATTGCTGCCGGACTGCTCGCTCTACCGCCAGACGCAGGTCATCATCGATAATCGGCTTGGTCAGATAATCATACGCGCCTTTTTTGATGGCTTCAACTGCGCTTTCAATCGTACCATATCCGGTAATCAAAATCACAACCGTACCGGTATAATTCAGGCGAATCAGCGATAGCAATTCAAAACCATCGCCATCGGGCAGATTGACATCGCAGATAACGACGGCAAAGCTTTGCTCCTGCAGCGTTTGTCGCGCTGCGGCCAGCGAACGAACGCCACATGCCGAATAGCCCTCCATCTTCAAAAACTCACACAGCGAATCCAGAATGATCGCGTCATCGTCAATCACGAGAATGGAACCTTTTTGCGTCATTGGAAATCCTTATGTTAAGACTGTATCCGGGATAGAAACCGTAAAAATACTTCCGCCTTCCTGCGGCGAACGGACAGAAATGGTACCCTGATGCTTTTCAATCAAGTCCCTGCAGATCGCCAGCCCAAGGCCGGAACCACGCCCGGAGGTCTTGGTTGTAAAAAATGGCTGAAAAATCGCTTCGGTCAGATCCGGGGGGATACCGGGGCCGGTATCCTGAAAGTGAATTTGCCAGCTCGATTCTGCCCGTTTAATCATAATTGTCAAACCCCCTTTACCCTGCATCGCATCGGCAGCGTTTTTAATCAAATTATTAAACACCTGCACGAGACTATCATTGCGCATTTTCGGAACAGCGCCCTCATATTGCCGAACCACATTTACCGACAGACCGGCAATATGCGTATGCATCGCCGCCAGAGAATCTTCAACAATTTTATCCAGCGGCGACTGTTCCATCGCCTGATGCGTGCCGCGTGAAAATTCTAATAATTCTGACAGGATGTTGACCATCCGCAAAAGCCCGTTGCGAGATTGCAATAGAAACTCTCTGGCTTTATCAGTATCACCCTGATCCAAGACGCGAAGAGCCAGATTTAAATAGCGAAGAATGCCATCCATTGGATTATTGAGTTCATGGGCAACCTTGCCGGCAATTTTACCAAGGGAAATCAGCCTTTCCGTCTGGATAAACTCGTTTTCATAGGCGGCCTCTTTGGTTACATCCCGAACGACAACAGCCCCGCCTATAGTCCCGCCATGCGAATCACGAATAGGACAGCAGGCAATATCGAGGTGCTTTGAATGCTGATTATGGTGGTACCGAATGGAATGAAATCGCTCAACCTGCCCTTGATTTAAAACCTCGGATAAAAACTGGCTCCAGTTGACCTTAGGCTCGGTGCCGCACGAAAGACTTGTGTCAATTTTGTCGGTCAAGGTAATCAGTTCTGTCGCCGATGCAGTAGCGTACTGAATTCGGCAATCGCCATCAAATACAATAAATCCAATGTCAAGACTATCTAAGACAGATAACACAATGGATGAAAAGTCAATACTCCCCAATAAAACAACATCCGGGCATGTTGTTTTATTGCCACCTTGCGAACTATTAGAAACAAAAGGCTCTGCCATAAACTTATCTAAACAAAAATGAACTCAAAAGTCAACACTTATGATGCAATATTACAACATTAAAAAAGATTACCCCGTTTTGCGTTCAAAATCCATAAGTTCCATAAAAATAAAAGGATACATTGAAAATAAAGCTATTTTTTAATTTTTTTGATTCAAATCGTCGATACTTCAATATAGCTTTGTCTTAATTCAACATCGTTCTCTTTAATGAAATCCGGCGAGGCTTTTGAAAAAGTAGCTGTAACTCTGTATATTATAATTACTTAGAAATATATAATAAAAAGATATGAAATCACAACAGACGGCACAAAAATTGCTCGGACGAAAGGAGAACGATATGGTATCGTTGCATGGAGGCAACACAATGGATTCGGAGCGAAGGAAACACAAACGAATACCTCTGAAATTTACGGTACTTTGCCAGAAAGTCGGACTGAGCGATGGTCGACTGTATTCCGGCAATACCGTCAATGTCAGTCCCGGCGGAATGCTGGTTGAAGTTAATCAATCCCACCTGCGCGATGGCGAATTGGTTAGCGTGGAAATGACCGTTCCCCCCACCGAAGGGTTATTGGAGTATGGCGGTCGTTTTTCCAGTTACGCCCGCATTATTCGCGTTGCGGATGACGATGCGGAGTTCAGACCATCCAGCCCATTAGGCGGCATTATCGCAATGGAGTTTTGCGAATCTCCGCGTCTTCGGGTTTAGTCGCATTTTTGACTCTGCGGTATTGACACCGGGCGTCAGGCGGATAGAATCCGCTTGTATGAGATTGTTTTTCTTCTACATTGGATGTTTATTTATTTTCTTGCCTCTTATCGGCTGTGCTGAGTTTGCGCTCCCGCAAAAAAAACGCCCCGCCAAAGAAAAACTGACACTTAAGGACTTGCAGTCCCCGGAAAATGGCCTGCTCCAACCGCAGATTTTCGTCAATTGGGTGGAGTTTGAAATCATCGCCGAGATTGCCCCTGACATCACAGGGGCCATGCCGCTGTTTTCATCCCAGCCCATTCAGTTTCAAAACACATCCCTTTATGAACAAAATGGAATTTCTGTCTTTTTCGGCAAATCCGGCCAGGGACCGGACCTGACGCAAGCACTTGCCAAATTAGACGCCAAATCTCTCAAACGAGCCGCTCTGATGATGCTTGATAAGACCCCTGCGTTTTATTCTGCGGCATCATCGATGGCCGAAAGCCTGATCTATTACACAACTCCGGCAAATCAAGCAACGCAGCGGGTCTATCCGCCGGGACAATTCGGATTTATGCTGACGGCATCGTTAACTTCAAAAAGGGATAGCGTGGACATAGAATGCAGGCCCGCCTTTGTACCGGCCATTGGGCTGCCGTATTACCATGATAAAGCCGCCAACGACTTTGGGGCAACCTATCTCCCACCCGGACAATTTAAGGCCACCCTGACCGAGGGCGACTTCCTGATCCTTGCCCCAAACCGCAATTCCCCTCAGACGACACCCGACAATGCCCTGTTCAGGCTAACCGGTAAAAAAGCCCGAACCCGCATCTATGTCATCATCTTTGCCCGCGTGGATTATTAACGCTGGCGAGTAAAAAAGGATGGGCTAAAGCCCCATCCTGCAGACGGACAGATTTTCTATGGCTGATAGTTTTGCAGCCAATGATTGGCGAAGACCAACAGATCGGATAGATTGACCGCGTTATCTTTTGGATTATTGATGTCGCAGGCCGGGTTATAATTGGCTTGTCCAAGCTGGGTCATCCACGCGGCTGACAATATCGCCAAGTCCGGAAACTTGACATCGCAGGTTGCATCAAAATCACCCGATATGGGGTCGATAGGCACATCGCCAGTAAATTTGATACTGGGCATCCAGTCGCCGCCCCACCATCCTCCGCCTCCATACCAGAAATCCCACGTCAGTGGACTGGTATGCGAAGCATTATTCGTAGCTATGGTAATGACCCTATCAACATCATAACTGCCCCCGACGTTATAGAACAAATACCATCCCGTCTCGCTGGAAATGGTTGTATTGTTGAATGAAAAATCAACCAGCAGATTTTGCGCCCCATTGTAATCGAACGGCGTCGCAAAATGGAAATTGACCCAGCCGGGCTGTGTTACCGTCAGATTCGCCTGGTAAACCTGCGTCCATCCGGTTGTCAGAAAATCATCCGGTGCATAACCATAGGATGTCATATTGGTATGCTGCAATCGAATTGTCCACTGATTTAGCGGAATCGGCGGAACAACGGTAAATTCGATTGCCAAGTCCGTCAGATAGCGAGCTGGGCCGATATCTCCAGCCAAATACAACGCCTGTGAACGGGCCGCATAATAAGTGGTATCGATCATTGTGTTGGTTGCCGAGTTGCCGTCGAGTCCATAATCACTGGTGATAGTTTTATCGACGTCAACCGCAACCGTCGCGATGTTGGAATCGCCGCCTGTGGGGGCTGTGCCGCCGTCGTTGGCTTTGAAAGTAAAGCTGTCCTGGCCGCCATAATATTGACATGGCAAGTACACCACTGTGTTACCACTGCCCGACAGTGTATAAGGCACACTGCTGATTGCCCCGACACCGGGCTGGCTCAATGTTCCATGCGTCGGCAGCGAGGTAATGACAAATGTAACACTGGCCGGAGGATTGGGCAGATGGTCGTCCAACGCATCCAGGACGATAGATTTGCTGTCCAGCGAATTGACATCAACGGTCTGACTGATTGCCGTTGGCGGCGAGGCATTGGTGGCGGCAAAGTTAATGCCCCATTTATTACCGCTGACAGCATTTCCGTCCAGCGAGAGCCCCGTCGTGACAAATTGGTCAACAAAAACATACCCGGACTTTACCGCCGAAAGACGATACTGGGTGTTGGAGGACAGATTTTTCAGGGCATAGATACCCCGGATGTTCGTTGTCGTTTGCTTAACCTGTGTTGAACCCAGATACGCAGTAACCACCACCCCATCAAGCGGCGCTCCGGCCAAATTGGTAATTCGTCCGCTGATAATTTCGCTAGTGCCGGATGTATAAATATTATAAACGCAGTCTGTAATTGCGTTAAAATAAATGCCCGAGTCTATAACGGGCAT
>CAZVXR010000082.1:0-4287 GCA_964630865.1 uncultured Pirellulales bacterium
CTTCACGCTCTTCATGAGCTTCATGGTAAAAAAACAAAACGAACCCATTTTAGCTGGAAGCTGGCCGCTGAAAGCTATTTTGTCAAAACGAACCCATTTTTCCTCTGTGTTTCTCTGTGTCCTCGGTGGCAAAAAAAACAAAACGAACCCAATTCTTTTGCATAGTTGTTGAAAATCATTTATTTTTTGGTAGACTTTATTTTTTATTCAAGAGGTTAACCATGCGGCTTTTGGCCAAATGTCCGGTTTGCAGCGGACAGATACAATTTGAGATTAACGACCTCGACAAACGCAAGTTTTGCGATCATTGCGGACGGCTATTTAAGGTACCCGATGCAGACCAGATCAAAAAGGCTCTGGCCATTGCCAAGTCTGTCGGCAGGTCGGTCTATATCGACGAAGAAGGTCGAGTTTATGGTTAATATCCTCAGCAAAAACGCCCCGCCAGCAATCGCCATTGATGCACTGACTCTGCGTTTTGGTGAACAGATATTGTTCCGTGATTTTTCGCTGACTGTAAACCAGTGTCAAAAAGTCCAGATTTCCGGAGCCTCCGGCAAAGGTAAATCCAGCCTGCTCAAAAGCATTCTCGGATTTATTCCCCCCGCCGCCGGCCAGATTGCCGTCGAGGGTGCGGTTCTGGACAGCAAGACCGCTTGGACGATTCGCAAGCGGATTGGCTATGTCGCCCAGGAACCGCAGCTTGGCACCGGCCCAGTCAAGACGCTGCTGCGTCAGCCTTTTGCGTATTCGGCCAATGCCCATCTGGTTTACGATTCCACGTTAATGCAGGAATTGTTCGAGCGATTTGGTCTTGTAGCGGGCCTGCTGGACAAAAACGCAACGGAGCTATCAGGGGGTGAAAAACAGCGAGTCGCTCTGGTCGGCAGCCTGCTGCTGCAAAGGCCGATCTACCTGCTTGATGAGGCGACCAGCGCCCTGGATGCCGAGTCAAAACAGGCGGTCATTGACTACCTGCGCCAGCGGACAGATTTAACGATCTTGATTGTCGCGCACGATCCTGCAATCGCAGCGATAGCCGATACGGCGGTGTCGCTGAACAGCATGGGGGACAACAAGCCATGAATAGTGTCGAAATCATACAGCCGCTGAATCTGGCGCTGGGCTATCTGATGTTGCTGATTCCACTGGGAATTGTCCACTGGTATCGTGCGCCGCTGATGGGGCAAATCCTGACCTCTGTAACACGGATGACACTGCAACTGATTTTTGTGGGGTTGTATCTGCAGGTTGTTTTCCAGCTTAATAACGGCTGGCTGAACGCCGCATGGCTGCTGGTAATGATTACCGTAGCGGATATGTCGATTCTCAAGGGGGCGCAACTGAAGCTCGGACCGCTGGCCTGGGGGCTATTCGCCGCACTGCTGGTGGGGACGGCAATACCGCTGCTGATCTTTGTCGGCGTAATTCTGCGACGACCGGAGATCCTCGACGCTCGGTATGTCATTCCTATCGGGGGGATGATTCTCGGCAATTGCCTGCGGGCGGATATTGTCGGCATCCGCAGCTTTTATCAATCCATCCGCACCGGCCAAAAGGCGTATGAGCTTGCGCTGTCGCAGGGGGCGACGGTGGCCGAAGCGACAAAGCCCTACTTGCGGGACAGCCTCTATCAGGCACTGACACCGACAGTGGTGATGATGGCTAATGTTGGGATCGTCTCGCTGCCGGGAATGATGACCGGTGTGATCCTGGGCGGCAATGACCCACTGACGGCCATCAGCTACCAGATTGCCATCATGCTGTCGATTTTTACCGGCACATCGATTACAGTTATCCTCGCAATTCATCTTTCCGCCCGGACGGCATTTAATCCGTATGGAATCCTGCGTCTCGACATTTTCAAGATAATTCCTCAGTAATTACCGCGGCCACTGACACATGTGGGCGCACAAAAAACAAGGTGTGCAGGACTGGCTGATTTGACAATACAATATTTCATCCAAAACGAGACTTTTCCTTGCGAGATATTGGGAACTGCGATAGAGTAGAGGTCGTCAACACAGGAAATCGCTTTGTTTGAAACAACGATACAACTTGGATTGGATACACCGGTACAGTACCTCAAAGGCGCTGGGCCAAGCCGTGCGGAGGCGTTTGCCGAATTGGGCATCCGGACGGCGGCGGACCTGCTCGGGTATTTCCCACGCGACTGGTCATTTGTGCCGGAACCAGTACTCATCGGCGACCTCAAACCCGCCAAGTCAGTCTGTGTTATCGGCACTGTCGAGCGGACTGACTGGCAGCCGTACCGCCGCAGGCCTTTTTTTGAGGCGATACTGGCGGATAAAACCGGCATTTGCCGACTGCTTTGGTTTAACGGCAAATACCTTATCAATCAGCTTGAACCGGGCAAAGTCCTGCTGGTTCATGGTAAAGCGGATTACTATAAACACCAGATTCAATTTACGAATCCCAAATTTCACATCCTGCAGCCCGACCAGCCGCGGGACAGCGACGCTTTCAGCGGGCCGATTTACCCGGCGTGCGCAAAACTGCCATCTTGGGTGATCAAACGCGTTATCAAAGTTAATCTCGATAAGTTGTATCCGTTTATCAAAGAGCTTTTCGACAAAGGTTTCCTGAAAAAGAATGAATTGATTGAACGGGCAAAAGCCTATCAATGGATCCACAATCCTGATGATGAAAAGCAGCTTGCCAAAGCCAAACGCCGACTGAAATACGATGAACTGTTTCTGATGCAGTTGGGACTTGCGCTCAAGCGTTACCATCTTCGCCACACTGCTCCGGCAACTGCCCTGTCCAATACCGACACAATCGACAGCCGGATACGCAGGCGATTTCCATTTTTGCTGACCGCCGACCAGGATCAAGTCATCACCGAAATTGTCGCCGATTTGGCCAGACCAATTCCGATGAACCGGCTTCTGCAGGGTGACGTCGGCAGCGGCAAGACGGTCGTCGCACTGTATGCAGCGCTGGTGGCTATCGCCAATAAACAGCAGGTAGCGATTATGGCGCCGACGGAAATCCTGGCACGGCAGCACTTCCTGAGCATCGAGCGGTATCTGAAAAACAGCAAGGTACGCCGTGCCCTGCTGATTGGCGGAATGCCCGCGGTCAAACGCGGAGCCTTGCTGCACCAAATCCAGAGCGGCGAGGTGGACATCGTCGTTGGTACGGTCGCATTGGTACAAGAGGATGTGGATTTTGACAATCTCGGCCTTGTGATTATCGACGAACAGCACAAGTTCGGCGTGCATCAGCGGGCGATGCTGCGGAAAGGCAAATCGCCGCATTGCTTAGTCATGACAGCTACGCCAATCCCAAGAACACTGACAATGACGGCATTCGGCGATCTGGATGTGTCGATTATTCGCAATTGCCCGCCGGGACGCGGCGAAGTCATTACCCGACAAGTCCATCCAAAAGACAGGCTGGCGGCGCTGGAATTTATCCGCAAACAGCTCCGCGCAGGCCGGCAAGCCTACTTCGTCTATCCGCGAATCGATTCAGAAACCACCGCGGACATTCCTAATAGCGACATCAAGGCCGCTGTCGATGAACACCGGTATTTAAGCAAGGTCTTTGCGGAATTCACAATCGCCCTGCTGCACGGACAAATGCTAAGTGAGCAGAAAAAACAGATTATGGACGATTTCCGCGCCGGAAAGATTCAGGCATTGGTCTCTACGGTAGTCATTGAAGTCGGCGTCGATGTCCCGAATGCGACAATTATGGTCATTGAAAACGCCGAACAATTCGGGCTGGCGCAATTGCACCAGCTTCGTGGGCGTATCGGCCGCGGATCGAACCGGTCATATTGTTTCCTGTTTTCACAAAGCGACGACCAGGTCGCTTTGGATCGACTGGCGGTAATGACCCGCAGCAACGATGGATTTGAGATCGCCGAGCAGGACTTGCGGCTGCGCGGGCCGGGCGAACTATTCAGTACCCGCCAGCACGGCCTTGGCGACTTGAAAATCGCCAACATCATTGACGATTTCGACTTGCTGAATTTAGCCCGACGGGACGCCTTTGCGATGATTGACGCCGACCCATCGATGAATAAACCCGAAAACGCAGAATTACGGAGAACGTTAATCGAGAAATTCGGCGACAGTCTCGGGCTGGTCGATATTGGATAATTTATCTGGACATTAGCCGCAATAGCGGGTAAAAGATGTTCCCGATTCGCCCAAAACACTACAAATACATCTTTCTTTATATACAGAGTCGCCTATTGCGATGAAAATTGACTATAAAAACAGAACGCTTGAAAATACGATAATCGGCATGAACTTT
>CAZVXR010000083.1:0-8632 GCA_964630865.1 uncultured Pirellulales bacterium
ACAATCTGTGTTATCTCGGAAAAATCAGTACTACTGTTGCCCCCACCTGTTTTAAGCAAGACAAACGAACTGCCATTAACTGATTGTATTGTAATCTGTCTAAGGTACTTGTCGGTCGCAACAAACGCTGAGACGATTTGCGGAGCTAGTCCATTGACATCCCAAGGGCCGTTTGGATCCCAGAGCAAATTAGGGTCCCCCTCGAAGCTGCCGCTTAAGATTTGAGCATTTAGGGAACATGACGCTGCAAAAAAAATGGCAACAACGAAGATACTAATTGCTAAAAATGCCATTTTATGCGGTACTGAAATAAAAAATAATCTAAATAATTGCAACCAATACTGTTTCATATCTGCCCTCTTTCCCCGAAAACATCTGCATTATACAACAATTGAAATCCGAATTCAACTCTTTAATTTCAAAAACAAAAAAATATAAAGATTTTCCTTGTCTACTTTGAGACGCATTCACCACCTCTCGCATATCCATCGGCAAAACGGCTGCTACTGTTAAGACCGACGACAGACCTGTTTTGTTTCATTAAAATTAGCCTAAATTTCAATAATCCTTTTAAAAATCTGTAGAAAAAAAACATCATGTCCATAACTCTTTATTTTACATAATGTTAAATTAGGAGAGGGATATTTCATGTTTAGTTTATGTTGACAAAAATCAACATTTTAGCACAGCCCTTATGACCCCAGTAATCCCATACTCGGCAATAAATTCGGGTTTTGGACATTACAGCGGCGTATTTTTCATTAGACTTATAATAACAAGCTTCTCTGTATTTATCGGTACACTAATTGCCCTATATTTGCCAGATGCCGCATATCCGGCGGAGATTTAACAATAAGATATGGTAGGCCGGGGACGATAAAATGGAAAACGAAGCCGTTTTTGAAAAACAGCTCCAGGAATTGCTCAAAGAGCTTGGGACAATACCGGAGACGTCTTATCAAAAAATAGTAAATCTGGCTCGACAATCCAACGAAAGTGGGAAGCAGCTCAAAGATAACCTTTGTTCGCTTCAGAGTTCTCTGGATTACCTCCGTGTAAGCATTAAATATCTTATCTTTGATCTGGAGGCAACACGTCGGGAAAACGCTTTCCTGAAAAGTATGCTCCATAAGATGGATTAGCGTATATTGTCCTCAACAATTACGTATTTGATCGTGTCAGAATACATCTCATAAAATGTATGCGGAACTGGGGTGTTACCAAATTCACATGCCGAGCACTTCGATAACAAGGCTTATGGTACCCTGAGCATTGGGGTCTTCTTTGGCTGCCGGGGTATTTTTTTCGTCCCAGGCCAAAAAGGGCTGCAAGGGTTTATCGAGCGGCGATGGGAATAAATTTGGATTCATTTCAACCGCAGGGGGCTGGGTACTCTTGTCGGTTATGACCGATGCCAGATCAACCGCATCGGATACGTCGTTTAACTGAAGCATCTGAAGCATTTGCGGCAGTTCAATTTTGCTGATCTGGACGACAGGCTTAGAGCTGTCTTTGCTCAGTAACGCATAGGCAGCTTTGTCGCAGAGCGGCCACAGTTCCTGCATCTGGCTGATAAGGCTGGCAAGGTACTGACGTGAGCATGTGATTTTGAAACTCGCACGGTCGGACTCGCGCTGCCCTACGGCAAAATTCATCAATCCAAGCGTATGGATTTTCTTTTCGATAAAGTCTGCCGCCGCAATCGGCTGTTGGGTATGAAATTGCAGTACCGGGGTAAAATTGACGGCAAAGTCAGATTCCGGGGTTTGCAATACATTGTTTGCTGAAATAACCCTCGAAACGGAAGCTGGAAATGCGTCCGGTTCCGCAGTTGACGGCTCTAAAATGGTATACACCACCAGACCCAATCCCAATAACGGCACCAGAACCAGCGCCGCAACCGCGGCAATCCGCCTTAGCCGCAGTCCCCACTGTCCGGCAGGCACAAAATGACGCTCACTATGCCGCAAAATAAAACGACGTTCAATAGCGGCTTTAATCTCTCCGGCAAGCTCCGGCGGTGCCGCCTCAACAGGAAGCGTTCGTAAAAGCTGTTTTTGGCGTTCCAATACCTCCAGTTCCTGCCGAAGCTGCGAATCATGATCGAGGAGACGTTTAAGCTCCGTTATCTGCCGCGGCGACAACCGGTCGTCGATATAGCTGCTAAGCATCTCGCTTTTTTCTAATTGTTCTTTATCGCTCATATTAAAACCGCCTGCAAGAGTTCTCGTAATGCCGCTCTGGCTCGGCTTAGCCGGCTCTTGACTGTTCCCAGTTCCAGATTAAGGGCTTCGGCTATCTGTTCATAACTCATTGCCTCGATATCCCGAAGCACAATGATGGCTCGCTGCTGGTCTTCCAGCTTCTCCAGGGCAGCTAAGAGATGCTGATGCAGCTCCCGATTTTCCGCTTCGGCGACCGGACCGATCTGTTTTGATTCGGTCAGGGCTTCCGTCAGTTTCGGGCCATCATTGTCGCTGCCGCAAATATCCAAAGAACGCATCCCAAGCCGAAGTTTCCGGCTGCAGAATGTCAGCGTCAGATTGACGCCCACACGAAATAGCCATGTATAAAAGCTGCTTTGTGAGCGAAACCCGCTGATGTTCTCTAATACTTTGACGAACGACTCTTGAGTAAGTTCCGCGGCATCATCCGGATTTCCGCAGATTTTTAGAATTGCGTTATAAAGGCGATCCTGATATGTGACAATAAGTTGACCCATTGCATCGGAATTCCCGTGCTGGCATCGTTTTATAAGTGAAACCTCATCCATGTTGATATTTTCAGACTGATTTTGCACAAAATGTCCTGAAATACCCTCTGTTTAAATCTTATTATCCGTATAATTACCTATCTGACCATTGCAGTACCAAAAAAACAAGTAAAATTTATTAAAATTAGCGGACGTTACCCTCTGAGCCTTAGTCCACGCGAAGGCCTCGCTGCTCAAGCCAGCTTTTCAAGTCCCCCATTTCGGTTTCAAAAAGCTCCTTATCATACCGTTCCTCAAGCTGCAAAACACGTTGCTGTAATTCCGGCTCCCGTTTTACCAGTTCATTGACCCGCTTTTCAAACTCGTCGCTTAGAGCCTGAAGACTTTCAACCGGAATGTGAATTTCAAGGATACGGGCAACATACTTGATCGCCATTTCGATACAGGTTGGGTTATATCCCTGAAGATAGGCGGGGATTTCGGCAACCAGAGAGATCATCTCGATATTCCGCTGCATTGCGCCCAACAGGATGGAATTGGCAAAGCTGCCCGGGCCGGCATAATTACTGAACCGCACGCCAAGCTGATCGAGCCAGTGTTTGAGGTTTTCGTTCGAAACGGCACAACTGATACGCGGTTCACGGGTATGCGGTGTTACGCCGGCAACGCTGCCGACAAATAAAATTCGTCGGACATTGCAGTTTTCGCACATCTCGAAGATACAGTCGGCAAACTCACTCCAGCAGAGATTGGGCTCCCGGGCATAAAAAAGAAGCAAATTGTGATCTTTGGCTTCGTAAAATATCGCCTCGGGCAAATTGATTGCCTGTATCATTCCATCCTCAATACGCAGATGGGGGCGAAACAGGGACGCCGCTTCCATTGGACCGGGCATACTGTAGATATAAAATCCATTAGGATCGATGCGGGCAATCTCATCGGCCTGCAGCCTTTGCCGCAGATATTCAATTGTACCTGTGGATACGTCGCCGCCATCCATCCAGCCTGACAGCCCGATGACCATCGACGCATCATTAATGCTCGGCTTCCGCTGAACGTGCAATCTATCTTGTTTCATTGCATTCCTTGTCTTATCCGCTGACCTTCCCGTTATTTCTTAAGGCCACAAGCCTACGATGTTCGTCCCACAATAAGGACACATACCATCCCGAATGTTGTTGGCCATTATATGGTATCCGTTTCGCTCAATCAAAAGTTTTCCAAAGGCATAGCAAAATGTCGATTCGGCCCGATTGCCGGGTAAATTACCGACATAGACATAGCGCAGACCTGCCTGTCTGCCAATATCATACGCCTGCTCAAGGGCTTGAGAACTTGTCGCAAGCCCCTCTGTCAGTTGATACTGCGGATAGAATCGGCTGATGTGCCAGGGAGTATCCAGCCCGCATTCGGCGGCGATGAACTGAACCAGCAATTTCAGTTCCTCCGGCGAGTCGTTTTTGCCGGGAATCAGCAGCGTGGTAAGTTCCATCCAGATATCAGTATGCTGTGCGATGTATCGGATGGTTTCCAAGACCGGCTCTAAACGAGCTTTGCATAAGTTGCGGTAAAAGTCCTCTGTAAATGCCTTAAGGTCCACATTGATCGCATCCAGCCAGGGTCTAACAAACTCCACCGCGTCAATACTCATGAAGCCATTGCTAACAAAGATATTGTAGAGACCGCGCTGTTTGGCCAGGGTCGCCGTTTCCGCGCACAACTCCATAAAAATCGTTGGCTCGGTATAAGTGTAAGCGATGCTCTGGCATCCGGACTCCACCGCGGCATCGACCAGCCGCTGCGGGGTATAGGCGTGGCCGTCAATCTGGTTTTTGTAAGGCGACTGGCTAATCTGCCAGTTCTGGCAAAAGACACATTGGAAATTGCATCCAGGAGCGGAAACGGAAAACGTCCGGCTGCCGGGCAGAAAATGGAATAATGGTTTTTTTTCGACCGGGTCGTCCTCGCTGACGGAGCAGACTTTGTCATAATTGAGCGAGTAGAGAACACCGTTGATGTTTTTGCGGACTTTGCAGCGTCCGGTCTGATCGGGTGCAATCACGCACGCCCAGCGGCATAGTTTGCACTGAACTTTTTGGGTGTCTAATTTTTCCCACAGGACGGCTTGTTTCATCGTTTGCCTTCTTATTTGTCAACTCAAACCGCTTGCAAGTAATTTGACAGGATGCAGGACCTGTCGCCCGGTTAAGTGCTCGATCTGCATTTTGCAGGCGGCACATTCGGTTAAAATCACATCGGGATTTTGTTTTTCAATCACCTCTTTCAAAAAACCGCCAATATCATCGCACAACTGGCAGTTTTTAGCCTGCATTCCGGCTGTCCCGGCAAGGCCGCAGCAGCCGCCATTAAGGTCCGTAACAGCGATACCCAGCGACGCCAACAATTCCAAACTGCCTTTCGCTCCATTCAGTGATTTCAGATGGCATGGCGCGTGATAGAAAATCTTTTGGGGCTGCATCTGTTTCCGATTTGCTGTCTGCGGCTTTTGAGTTTGCCGATTGAGATACTCCATCAGTTCCACCGCCGCAGAGGACACCGCAGCCGCCTGCGCATCATCGAACAGCAGCGGCAATTCTTCCTTGAGAAACATCGCAGCGCTGGGCTCTGAGCAAACAATCGTGTACCCCTGCTGAACAAATGGGGCAAGATGCCTGAGATTGTATCGCATATCGCGGCGGGCTTGTTTGAGATTGCCATAGACATACGCGGGCAGCGGAGCCGGGTGCTGGTCGGGGATGACAACTTCCACATTGTAATTGCACAATATCTGAATCACCGCCAGTCCCAGCGCGTGGTCGTTGTAGCGGACATAGCTATCGACAAAATAAACGACTTTATCGACGGGGTTAAGGATAGGTCCGACCTGCCGTAAACACTGTCTTGCCTGCTTTAAAAAATTGCCCCGCTCAAAAACCGGCAGGATACGGCGCTGGTCAAACCCCATCGTCTTTTCTAAAAGTCTCCGCGTTATCGGCAGTCGCATCACCCAATTACTCGCCGGGGCAAAAGCGGAGGCCAGA
The DNA here is from genome assembly GCA_964630865.1 of uncultured Pirellulales bacterium. Classification (GTDB taxonomy): domain Bacteria; phylum Planctomycetota; class Phycisphaerae; order Sedimentisphaerales; family Anaerohalosphaeraceae; genus Anaeroglomus. The sequence goes on from CAZVXR010000083.1 coordinate 5,755, forward strand.
ATACTCATCCAGCGATTGTTGGACAAGGCATATTCGGTTACGGAAAAGCCGCTGTACTTGGCTAATTTCGAACGGGCTTCGACAATCAGTTTGGACATATCGACGCCCGCGGGACATTCGACCGAACACATCTTGCAATTAACACACAGGCCGAGAATTTTATGAAAATGCTCGGCGTCAAACGCAGCGTCTTTATCAAACGCCCCGCCGATGTAGTTTCGCAGCAGGTTCGCTTTGGCGCGGGTGTTGGCCAATTCCTCATCCATCGCCCGAAAAACCGGACACATTCGATTTGCCCCACCGGCCAGACAGACTCCGCAGCCGTTGCATTGTTCAATTTCGTAACGGTACGCGTTATCGCTGAAACATAAATCCGTTTGCAGGCCTTTTATCCCCGCCAGTTCGACGCCCCGCAGATTTTTTTCCATAATGTCGGGGTCAGGATTGACAATTTTGCCGGGATTGAAAAGCCCCGCCGGATCAAAGGCCTTTTTAACGCCGACCAGCAACTGGTAATAGTCCTTGCCGTATTGTCGTTCGATAAACGACGCCCGGACAAGACCATCGGCATGCTCACCGCTGATCGAGCCACCCAACGACCAGGCCAGTTCAAAAACCTGCTCAGCAATCTCCCGCATTCGCTTAACATCCTCAGGACACGTTAAATCCAGATACGGACGAATATGCAGTTCGCCATCGCCGGCATGGCCGTAAAATGCCATTGGAATATCGTATTTTCTGCAAAGACTTTCCAGCCCGGCGACATATCGATCCAGCAGACCTGGCTCTACCGAAACATCCTCGACAAACGCCACCGGATGCCTGGCGCCTTTATCGCGATTCAGCAGCGGCACGGCGTCTTTGCGGCTTTTCCAGAGTTTGGCCTGCCGGGTTTGGTCAAGGACTTCCATCTGCCCGCAGGAAAGCTTGCCCACCGCGTTCGTGGTCTGCTGAATTTTATCTTTGACCTGCTGTATCGTGTCGCCAACATGTTCGACCAGCAGCGTGGCGATGCAATTTTCCGGCAGGACATCCCGATACTGCGGAAACGCCTTGCGAGCCATTTGCATCAGCGTCATATCCATTAGTTCACATGCCGAAGCGCCGGTTTTTACAATTTCCGGTACGGCCTGCGCCATCGCCTTAAACGTCGCAAACTCCAATTGCACCAGCCCTACCGCCGCAGGCACATCGACGGTCGCCAGTTCCATTTCCGTAAATACCGCCAGCGTCCCTTCCGAACCAGCCATCAGCCGGGCAAGATCAATTCGGCCGTCTTTGCAAATTCCCTGAATCGTATAGCCGCAGCGGTTGCGTTTGGTTTTAGGCTGGGCTTTTTCAATCAGTTCTCGTTTGTCCTGCAATAAGGAAAGACACTGCTCGGCGATGGTTCGCAGGGTGGGATTTTCAATCTCCTCGACCCTCATTCCATTTTTCAACACCGCGACAGAGCCGTCATACAATACCGCCCGGACACGCCGGACATAGTTGGCGATATACCCATATTGCAGCGAGTGTGCGCCGGTGGCATTGTTGGCAACAATGCCGCCGATAACCGCACGATTGGAACTGGATGGGTCGGGACCGATTTTCCTTCCGAAACGCCCCAACTCCTGATTGAGTTTATCCAAGATCACGCCCGGCTGACAAACGACCGAGCCGACATCGTCGCTGATCGTCTGAATCCATTTCATATACCGACGAAAATCAATCACAATGCCCGTCGTCAGCGACTCGCCCGCCAGTCCGCTGCCCGCTCCGCGCGGGGCGATGGGGATACCGTTTTGATAGGCATACCGGATAACGGCAACGACATCCGCTTCGTCACGCGGAGCAACCACACATTCCGGACGAATGCTGTAAATGCTGGCGTCAGTACTAAATGCGACACGGTTGTAGATATCAATCAGCACGTCGCCTTTGACCTGACGCGATAACTCGGAACCTACTTGTTCGGCAGTTTTCATTTTTAGTTCTTCGTTCGGAGTTCGTAGAAAAAACTTAGACTGGATTTTTTGATTTTTAATTCTAAATTACATTGCCAACATGCATCGTCGTACTTGATATAATTATACGTTCACAGAGCAATTAAGACAATCTACAATTTTTTTTTGTCCTTGCTTTTTATCTCCTTTGCCAGTAAAGTGTTACAATCTTATGAGACGATGCTCTATTCACGTTATCAAAGATATAACGGATTAAAAAACAATAAATTAGTTTCAAAAGTCGGCGAAATTGGCTTAATTCTGACTTCAGACTCCTGACTTCGGCTGTAATTATGTATGAACTAATTTCGATGGGAATTGCGCTGGCTGCTTTCGTCGTGCTGATACGCTGGAAGATCAAAATCGGTCTGGCAATGGTTCTATCATCATTTGTGCTGGAAATGCTGCTGCTGGTCAGCCCGTTGGAACTGTATCACGCGACGGTCGTCGAATGGCAGACTAAACCGCTTGGCCAGACGACGGGATATCTATTCTTTTCTCTTGCCGCATTGGTCAATTTTGTCAATGTGCTGGGACTGGCGATGCAGGAAGCCAATATCTCGCAGCGTCTGGCGCCGGCGATTCAAACCCTGTTTCGCAGTCGGCGTTTCGCGATGTGCGTTATCCCCTTGCTGATGGGACTATTGCCAACACCGGGAGGCATTATGCTGTCGGCGCCAATGGTACGCGATCTGGGCGACAACATCGGCGTTAGCCGCACCCGGACGGCGGCGATCAACTTTTTCTTTCGCCATCAGTGGGAAACCATCTGGCCGCTGTTTCCGGCCATTCCCTTAGTGCAGGGGATGCTGGGCATTTCTGGGATGATGCTCTTTAAGTACAATAGCATCATTCCGATTTTTGGAATCCTTGGCGGGACAGTCTTTTTGCTG
>CAZVXR010000084.1:0-8621 GCA_964630865.1 uncultured Pirellulales bacterium
ACCGCAGTTTTGAGTTTATTATCAAAAGTCCTCCGGCTTCGGTGCTTTTGAAAGTGGAAGCTGGGGTTGCTCAAGGCAGCGGTGTTCCGCATAAGGAAAAAGTCGGCAAGGTAACCAAGGCTCAGATTCGTAAAATCGCGCAGCTGAAAGTCAAAGACTTAAACGCGTACGATATGGATCACGCCGACCGGATTATTATGGGCACTGCCCGCAGTATGGGGATTGATGTGGTTGACTAATCCCGGGGAACCTGTTTTCGTGTGAAAACGGAATTTTCTGTGATAACCATGTACGGCCATCGGGCCTAATAAAACAAATGCTGACCACGGCAAACCAGTGGGAGCGAAACAACGAATTTAATTCGCGAGGAAACAATGCAAAAACGAAGTAAACGGTATACGAACGACTTTAAAAAAGCCGTTCAGGAGCCGCTGAATCTTCAGCAGGCGGTTACAAAACTCAAAACGTTCGCAACGACAAAGTTCGATCAGTCGGTTGATATTGTGATGCATCTTGGCGTCGACCCGAAACAGGCCGATCAGGGCATTCGCGGAGCGATCAGTTTGCCAAATGGTATTGGTAAGGCGCGTAAGGTTATCGCGTTTTGCGAAGACAGCGAAGCCGAAGCGGCAAAGAAAGCCGGAGCAATTGAAGCTGGCGCCGATGACCTGATTAAAAAGGTCGCCGACGGCTGGCTTGATTTTGATGTCGCGATTGCCTCCCCGAAGATCATGGGTAAGGCCGGCAAACTCGGTAAAGTGCTTGGTCCGCAGGGTAAGATGCCTTCGCCCAAGAACGGCACCGTTACAGCAGACGTTGTCAATGCGGTTAGGGAATTTGCCGCCGGTAAAGTCGAGTTCCGGAATGACGCCGGGGGTAATGTTCACGCGGTTGTCGGCAAGCTGAGTTTTGACGATGCGAAACTGGTCGAAAACGTCCAGGCGTTTATTAACCACATCAAGCGTATGCATCCTTCGTCGGTCAGAGGCGCTTATATAAAAAAAATAAGCCTGTCGGCGACGATGAGTCCGGGTGTGTTGCTGGAAAACGTCTAACTTAACCCATTCGGCCTTCCAGGCCCACTAAAATAAGAGGTGTAATTATGAGTTATGCGGTAAAAGGATTAGTTCAAAACGATTACCAGAAACGTTTTGAAGGCATGGATTCGTTCATGGTGCTTCAGACCCTCGGTATCAGCGGTATCGAAAATAATAAGATGCGCGGCGAACTGCTGCAAAAGGGCGTCAAGATGATGGTTGTCAAGAACAGCCTGATGCGCCGCGCGATGGAAAGCTTAGGGCACCCTAAGGGCGGTCAGTTGTTTGAAACCGGACCCTGTACGGTTGTCTATGGCGGCGACAATATCGTTGATGTGGCCAAGTCGCTTCAGGGCTGGTTGAAAAAGAATAAGACGCTGGCGGTCAAAGGCGCTTATGTGGAAGGCGATGTGCTTGGCGCCGAGATGGCCAAAAAGCTGTCGTCGATGCCCACTCGCGCCGAGCTTCAGGGACGGATTGTTCGCATTGCGTTGGCGCCGGGCGCCAACGTGGCCGGCTGTCTGGTCGCTCCCGGCAGCGCTATCGCAGGCTGTCTTAAGACGCTTATCGAAAAGAAAGAAAAAGACGCGGCATAAAGCCCGTATCAATGTGATTAACCATGCGGTTGTTAAGGTTGTCCCGCGAATTGCGGGTTAAAAGGGACGGCGGAGTTCCGACTACCTTAAAACCATAGACGTAACAGGAGTATGTAGAAATGTCTCGTGAATTCAGTGATCAGATTAAACAGTTAGGCGATCAGATTGTTGCTTTAACCTTGATGCAGGCCAAAGAGCTTGCTGATTATCTCAAGGATGTTCATGGTATCGAACCCGCTGCGGGCGGGGCGATGATGGTTGCAGGTCCTGCGGCCGCAGCCAGTGATGAGCCGAAAGCTGAAAAAACCAGCTTTAATGTGATCCTCAAAGCCGCCGGCGACAAGAAGATCCAGGTCATCAAAGAAGTTCGTACTCTGACCAGCCTGGGCCTTAAGGAAGCGAAAGACTTAGTCGATGGCGCTCCGAAAGCGGTCAAGGAAAATGTCAGCAAAGACGAAGCCGAAGCGGCCAAGAAGTTGCTGGAAGAAGCCGGCGCGACCGTCGAAATTCAGTAAGCTGCTTCGATACGAATAATTTGTCCGGATAGTCTCGGGCAAAGGCGACTATGTCAGACAGCGGTGGTTCGGAAAGTGTCAGAAGGCAAAAAGGATACCTTTGAATGTTTTTCAGAACCGACGGTTTAAAAAAAAGTGTGTTGCATAAAATCCTACGGCAGGCGGCTCATTCAGGTGAGTTCGCCTGGCCGGCAGGTTTTTGTGCATTGTTTTTACAATATCGGACGTAAATACTCCTGCAATTAGCAGGATGCAAATATAAGGCAGTTAAGCCAAACGGAGAGTTGTCGAATGACATCATTGAATATCCGTAATTTCGGCAGAATTGGGGATGCGGTTGAGGTACCCGATCTGGTTGAAGTTCAGCTTGCCAGTTATGCAAGATTTCTTCAGCAGGATAAGGCTTGGGAAAATCGCCCCAATTCGGGATTAGAGGCGCTGTTTCGAGAAGTGTTCCCGATTGTCAGCTATGACAAGACGATGGAGCTGGAGTATCTCGGGTATGAGCTGGAGCCGCCGCGTTATAGCATTGAACAATGTCGGGAACTCCGTCTAACCTACGGATACCCATTGAAAGTCCATTGCCGACTGAAACGTAAGGATATGACGGATATTTCCGAACAGGCGATCTATCTGGGCGAAATCCCCGTGATGATCGGCGGCGGCGAATTTATCATCAATGGCGCCGAGCGCGTCATTGTCAATCAGCTCCATCGCAGTCCGGGTGTCGATTTTGTGATCGACAGCAAGGATGGCGACCGCGTCCTGCACGGGGCGCGTATCATTCCGGAACGCGGAAGCTGGATTGAGATGTCCGTGACCAAAAAAGATGTGCTGGTTATTCGCATTGACCAGTCCAGCAAGATTCCCGCGACGACATTCCTGCGGGCAATGAGTCCGGATTACGGGCGGACGGATGTGTTGATTGGACATTCTACCCGACTCAGAGCGTCAAAACCAAAAAATTAGACCCGGCGATGTGGGCTGTTGGTCCAATTGTGGATACCGAAACAGGCGAAATTCTGGTCGAAGCTGGCACTCAACTGGGTGATGCAACGGCCAAGATTCAAGCCAGCGGGCTGGATACCGTAGAAGTGATTTCTGAGGTTGCGGATTCGCTGGTGTTGACGACGCTGTCCGATGACTCCTGTGAAGGGCACGAAGAGGCGCTGATGAAGATTTATTCGCGTCTGCGTCCCGGTAATCCGGCCAACCTCGACAAAGCCAAGCTGTTATTTACTGAAAAATTTTATGATATTAACCGGTATCGTCTCGGCGCGGTCGGGCGATTTCGTTTAAATCGCAAATTTAATCTAAACGTCAAAGAAGATGAAATGTCGCTGCGGCCGGATGACTTCCTCAATACGATGAAGTATATTCTGGGACTGCGGCAGGGACAGGGCGATCTGGATGATATCGATCATCTGGGCAATCGCCGTCTGCGTACCATTGACGAGCTTGCGGCGGCGGAAATTCGCAAAGGTCTGCTGAAGCTGCGTCGCACGGTTCAGGAGCGCATGAGTTCCAAGAGTCCGGAAGAAGTCGGACGTATCGCCGATTTGGTCAACAGCAAGAGCGTTTCGTCGAGCATCGAGTTTTTCTTTGGTCGCGGCGAATTAAGTCAGGTCGTTGACCAGACCAACTCGCTGAGCCAGCTCACTCACGAGCGTCGATTAAGCGCATTAGGCCCCGGCGGTTTGAATCGCAAACGTGCGGGCTTTGAAGTCCGCGACGTGCATATCAGCCATTATGGTCGCGTCTGCCCGATTGAGACGCCGGAAGGCACGAATATCGGTCTGATTGTGTCGCTGGGTATCTTCTCCAAGGTAGATCAATACGGCTTTTTGGTTACGCCGTACCGCAAGGTAAAAGGCAAGAAGGTAACCAATGATGTCGTTTACCTCCGCGCCGACGAAGAAATGAAAGCGGTGTTTGCTCCGCCGAGCATGGTTGATCCAAAGACTCATGTGCTGCTCGATGGGTTGGTTCTGGCGCGAAAGAACGGCGAATTGACGCAGGTAGATAGCGCGGAAGTCGAGTACGTAGACGTTTCGCCTAAGCAGATGGTGGGCGTTTCGGCGGCGCTGATTCCGTTCCTGGAACACGACGACGCCAACCGTGCGCTGATGGGTTCCAATATGCAGCGTCAGTCGGTGCCTTTGCTGGTAACCGAAGTGCCGCGGGTTGGTACGGGAATGGAATCGCCGTGTGCTCGCGATTCCAGCATGGTCGTTCGCGCCCGCAAATCCGGCGTCATCACTGCCGTGGATGCGACGCACATTGTTATCGATGGCGCCGATGAATATGACATGCTGAAATTCAAAGGTCTCAATGAGCGGACCTGTTTAAATCAAAAGCCGATTGTCAATCTCGGAGAAAAAGTCAAACAGGGCCAGATTATCGCCGACGGCGGAGCCAGTCATAAGGGCGTGTTGGCGCTGGGACGCAATATTATGGTCGCGTTCGTGCCGTTTGACGGATACAACTTTGAGGACGCCATTTTAATCAGTGAACGTCTGGTTAAAGACGATGTATTTACCAGTATCCACATTGATGAATTCAGTGTGGAAGTTCGCGAGACAAAGCTGGGACGCGAGGAGTTTACGCGGGATATCCCCAATGTCAGCGAAAAAGCGCTGCGGAATCTGGATGAGACGGGTGTGGTTCGCGAAGGAACGCGCGTCGCTCCCGGCGATATTCTGGTCGGTAAGGTTTCGCCTAAGAGCAAGACCGAACTGACGCCGGAAGAAAAACTGCTGCACGCTATTTTCGGTCGAGCTGGCGAAGACGTCAAAAATGACTCGCTGGAAGTACCGAGTGGCTACGAGGGCATTGTGATCAAGACACGCCGGTTTATGCGTAAAGGAGCCGGTACCGAAGAACAGCGCAAGGCCTATAAGGATCAGATCAAGCAATATGAACAGGAGATGATTCTTAAGGAATGCGCCCTGTTTAAGGACCTGATCGCCCAGATTCACAATGAACTGGGGATTGAGCTGGTCGACCCGAATACCCGCCAGAAAGTGGGCGCCAGCGATGATGTTGACGTGATTTATGAACAAATCGAAACATTCAAAATTGAATGGATAAAGCCGGCGACGATGCGGGAACAAGCCCAGAAAATCGTCGATATTTTCTGGCCGCGCCTGCTTCAGCTTCAGGACGAAAAGAAACGCGAACTGGAGCGTATGAAGCACGGCGACGAATTGCCGAGCGGTGTGCTGGAAATGGTGAAGATTTACATCGCGACCAAACGTACACTGTCGGTTGGCGACAAAATGGCCGGACGTCACGGTAACAAAGGTGTTATCGCCAAGATTATGCCGGAAGAAGATATGCCGTTCCTCGAAGATGGAACGCCGGTGGATATTTGTTTGAATCCGTTGGGCGTACCCAGTCGTATGAACGTCGGCCAGATTCTTGAAACCCATTTGGGCTGGGCAGCCAGAGTGATGGGCTTCTATGCCGTTACTCCGGTTTTTGACGGGGCGACGGAAGCGGATGTGATTGCGGTTACCGAAGAGGCCAATCAGCATGTACGCAATCGGATGGCCGAGCTGGAGAAAAAGAAACAGGCTCCGGATCCCTATGAGATTTTTGCCCAGATTCCGCCGGATGGTCTTAAGACGCGGCTTTATGACGGCCGTACGGGTGAGGCATTTGATCAGAATGTAACGGTCGGCAATATGTATATGATGAAACTGCATCATCTGGTGGACGACAAGATTCACGCTCGCTCGACAGGGCCATACAGCTTGATTACCCAGCAGCCTCTGGGCGGCAAAGCCCGCACTGGCGGTCAGCGATTCGGCGAAATGGAAGTCTGGGCGCTGGAAGCCTACGGCGCCGCCTATACATTACAGGAATTGCTGACGGTCAAGAGCGACGACATCGAAGGCCGCACCAAGATATACGAGTCGATGGTTAAAGGCGTCAATACACTGGAAGCCGGAACGCCGATCTCGTTTGACGTGTTGTGCAATGAAATTCGCGGTCTGGGCTTGAATATCCAGCTTGAGAAAAAACGCGTCGGAATGCCGCAGTTATAGCAGGCAGTATGTAGAGTGAAGAATGCCGCCATGAAGGCGGATAAAACAGGGACATTGAATTGGAGTTGGTCCTGATATGGTAGAATCGATTTACGATCGAATAAATGATTACGGTTCAGTGAAGATTAATCTGGCCAGTCCCAACGACATCCGGAGCTGGTCGTTCGGCGAAGTGAAGAAGCCGGAGACGATTAACTATCGAACCTATCGTCCCGAGAAAGACGGTTTGTTCTGCGAGCGCATCTTTGGCCCGGAGCGAGACTGGGAGTGCGCCTGCGGGAAATACAAAGGGACAAAATTTAAAGGCATCATTTGCGACCGTTGCGGCGTAAAAGTAACGCATAGCCGCGTTCGCCGCAAACGTATGGGCCATATCAATCTGGCTGCGCCCGTGGTGCATATCTGGTTTTTCAAGGCGATGCCCAGTCGGCTCAGCACGCTGTTGGGGATGAAGACGTCCGACATCGAAAAGATTGTCTATTTCCAGGATTATGTGGTTGTTGATCCCGGCCAGAGCCCGCTGAAGCTAAGACAGCTTCTAACCGAAGACGAGTTTCGCGATGCGATTAATAAATATGGTCCCTGTTTTAAGGCGTCCATGGGCGCTGAGGCGACGAAAGAATTGCTGGGCAGGCTGGACCTGGCATCGCTGGCGGTAGAGTTGCGTACGCAAATCACCGAAACGAGCAGCAAACAGAAAATTAAAGACCTCAGCAAGCGGCTCAAATTAGTCAACAGCATTCGCAACAGCGAAAACAAAGCCGAGTGGATGATTCAGGATGTGATTCCGGTCATTCCGCCGGATTTACGACCTTTGGTGATGCTGGAAAGCGGTAATTTTGCTACCAGCGACCTAAATGACCTGTATCGCCGTATTATTAACCGCAATAACCGTCTGAAAAAGCTGATCGACCTTAACGCGCCGGAAGTCATTATCCGCAATGAAAAGCGGATGCTGCAGCAGGCGGTCGATTCCCTGTTTGACAATGGAAGGTGCCGCCGTCCTGTGTTGGGCAGCAATAACCGTCCGCTCAAGAGCCTCACCGATATGATCAAGGGCAAGCAGGGACGTTTCCGCGAGAACCTGCTGGGTAAACGTGTCGATTATTCCGCCCGTTCGGTTATCGTAGTCGGGCCCTATCTGAAATTGTACCAGTGCGGTCTGCCCAAACGAATTGCGTTGGAATTGTTCCAGCCGTTTATTATCCGAAAACTGAAAGACCGCGGCTATGCCGACACTATCAAGAGTGCAAAGCGTATGCTGGAGCGGCGTGAAGAGCACGTCTGGGATCTTCTGGAAGTAGTGATTCATCCGCATCCTGTGATGCTTAACCGTGCTCCGACGCTGCACCGTATGGGTATTCAGGCGTTTGAACCGGTGCTGGTCGAGGGTAACGCTATTATGCTGCATCCGCTGGTTTGCAACGGCTTTAACGCCGACTTTGACGGCGACCAGATGGCCGTCCACTTGCCGCTGAGCATTGAAGCTCAAGTTGAAGCTCATACGTTGATTTTGGCGACCAATAATATTTTCTCGCCAGCCAGCGGTTCCCCCATGTTGGGACCATCGCAGGATATGGTTTTGGGTAATTTCTACATCACCCATATTGCCAGCGGGCAACTGGGCGAGGGTATGATGTTCCGCGATACAAATGAAGCGATCACAGCTTTGGATATGCGAAAAGTCGCCACCCATGCTCGCGTTAAAGTGCGTATTCCTGACGGCAAAAAAGTGCTCGGCGAAAATGGTTTTGAAAAAGGCGGCGTGATTTTGACGACTCCCGGACGATGCCTGTTCAATGATATTCTCGACCCGAAAATGCCATTCTATAATATGACGCTCGACAAAAAGAAACTCGGCAATGTCATTCATGACTGCTATGAATATGCCGGCGCCAAAGCGACGCTGGAATTGCTGGATGATATGAAAGAAATGGGTTTCAAACGTGCGACGTTGTCTGGAATCAGCTTTGGATTGATTGATTTACGCATCCCGCCGGAAAAACAGGGCATTATTGATGCGACACAAAAGAGGTGCGATAAGATTCAAAAGAATTTCCAGGTCGGCGTTTTGACCGATGGCGAACGGTATAACCAGGTCATCGACGCATGGACGCACGCTCGCGTAGCGGTTACCAATGCGATGATGAACGCGATGAAAAATGATATTCGCGATGGTGTGCCGTATCTCAACCCGATCTGGGTGATGAGGCATTCCGGCGCTCGCGGCAGTATCGACCAGATTCAGCAGTTGGCCGGTATGCGTGCTTTGATGGCCAAGCCCAGCGGCGAAATTATTGAAACACCTATTAAATCCAACTTCCGTGAAGGCTTGAATGTTCTGGAATACTTCAGCTCGACACACGGTGCTCGCAAGGGATTGGCGGATACGGCTCTTAAGACAGCCGACTCCGGTTATCTGAC
>CAZVXR010000085.1:0-2926 GCA_964630865.1 uncultured Pirellulales bacterium
GCATTAAGACAGCACAAGGCTATTTATCCTGAACATGAATTGATCAAAATCGACGCAGATACAAAATTGCCTTTAGACGACAATCAAATCGATGCGGTCTTGTTGTGTGATATTTTAGAACATGTGGACAAACCCGTTGAATTACTCAAAGAAGCTGCGCGAGTCGGCAAGTATGTTTTGCTCAAGATACCCATTGAAAAGGCTTTACTTTTCAGATTGATGAATAAGATTCAAGGCGTTCAATACGGGCTAAGCCACCCATCGGGTCATCTTCACTGCTGGACGCTGTCAGAAACACAATGTCTTATCGAGGAAGCCGGACTGAAAATAGTTCGGAGCCAGTTCTTTCCGACATCGGTGGATTTACTTGAAAAGAAATATCTGTTAAAAACCGTGACGGTTTCGCTGATATTGCTTGCCGATCGTTTAACGGTAAACCATTTCTTTTCGAGGGTTCTTGTCGGCGGTTCTTTCTTTGTCGTTGCACAGAGGTAAAGTTTTAGTAATATTATTTTGAAAAATCAACCGGCGATTTGTACCATAGCCAGCCGGTACAGATTCCCCCGATCACAAAAGCCCAGCTTAAGGTAATCGCTCTGTCGATTAAGGCGGCGGTGATGCCGGCTTCCAGCGGGATACCCAGAACCACAGCGCCTGCCCCGAGTACCGCCTCGCGAATGCCAAGCGCCCCCGGGGTAAAGTTGACAAACAGGGTGATATAGCCCAATGCTCCAAGGATAAGAAATCCCGCCGGATGCACATTGACGCCCATACTGTGATAAATAACTGCAAGCCGGACGGCGGTCAGAATAAAATTAAAGAGAAGAAAAAAAGCGGCGATAAGCAGCGGCCCTTTATTCTTTGTTACGGCGGAACGGCCAAGAAGAAAATCCCGGAATATTACGGCCGCTCTCGACGACCCTTTCGGGACAGGCAGCGGAACCCAGATCAGAAAAATGGATGCCGTCAGGCAAGCCAGAAAAGCGCTGGCCAGAAGTTGTTTTTGCACACTATCTAATCCATAAGCCAAAACCATAGCAAGCACGCCGGTCAGGCACGCGGCCGCAGACAGCAGCAGGGTTAGAAAAATGGAAAAGGTGCCGAAATGTGAATATTTCAGCCCATAGTGCTTTTTCAGGTAATTTGCCATAAACAGCGAGCCGAATTTCATCGGCACATAATTCAGCAGCATACAGGCATTCTGCAATAGAATCATATCTCCCAGAAATGTCCTGACTCCCATGGGTTTAAGAATGAGTTTAACGACCATCGCGCTATTGAATACGCCGATGAACGATATGCAATAGATCGCGGCCAACTCGACAGCGTTCAGTTTTAACAGGGCGTTAACCTGCTGCCGGTGTCCGACAAGGTACCCGACCAAAAAGGCTAAAATTGCGATGCCGAGAAGGTATTTAAGCCATTTCAGCATTTAGGGGCGCTTTCTCAATTTGTAGATGTAGGACATCGCAAGAAACGTTAAACTGGTCGGGAACATCAGGTAATTGCGGTTTCTTATGCCGTGAAGCGTATAGGGGATGGTTGCATACGTTCCGAGCCGCTTTTCGATGGTAAGGCCGCAAAAATCAACCATTCGCCCCATATTTTGCAGGGCAAAAGAAAATAGATGTCCCTCCGTATCCGGAAAGCCCAGCAGTTCGGCGATCATCGACAGCCAGTTATAAGGATTCGGCACGGATAATAAAATCGTCCCGTCATTTTTGAGAACGCGATGAAATTGATTCAGCAAAAAAGTTGGATTTTCGACATGTTCAAGGACTTCGAGGCAGAAAATGTAATCAAATTGATGGTCTTCAAACGGCAGGCCTTTCATGACATCACAGACCTGAAAGCTGCCTTTTTTGTGCTTTAGAGCCTCAATGACTTTTTCTGAAATATCAAGGCCGTGGTAATCGCAGCGAGTGCCGGTTTTTTCCAGGAAATCGCAAAGAAAGGCATGTTTGCAGCCGATATCGAGAATTTTTGCGCCAGGTTGTATATCCGCCAGTTTCAAGGCACGCTGATAGCGGGCAAACCCCTGCCTGTCAAACGTCGTATAGGAGTCGGCTCGTTTTTCGTAAAATTGTTTTTTATTCATACCTTATTTTCTATATTCCGATACGGTCTTTTGCAGCGTTTCAAGCATCGTCCGGACATTTTCGTGCCAGTCGTAATTTTTCACGACAAACTCTCTGCCTGCCTTGCCCATAGTATGACGCAAGTTGGGTTCTTTGGCCAGCTTTATTATGGCCTCTGCGAGAGCCTCAGGATTATTCGGCTCAATCAATAGGCCGGTTTGCCCATCGATACAGACTTCAGGCACACCGCCAACACGGGTCGCCACAACCGGAATACCACAGGCGGAAGCCTCTAATATGGATACTCCAAAAGATTCCTGGCATATACTTGGATGGACATAAACATCAAAAGAACGCAGAATTTCAGAAACTTTATCATTTTGTATAAAGCCTGCAAATTCAACTCTATCACCAATGCCTAATTTGTCTGCCAACGCCATTAACTGGCCATTCATTTTATCTTTTCCAGCCATTAACAGCGTTGCGTCAGGCACAGCCTCAAGGATCTTCGGCAAAGCCTGTATTAAAATTTGAGGTCCGTAAAGACTTTCAAGGGTTTTTATAAAACCGATACGGAACTGCCCCAAATGTCCGCAAGTTTTATCATATTCAGTAGGCGCAAATAAATGGCAATCAATACCAAACGGGATATGAGCGATTTTTATGGATTTTGGAGCAACCGGCAAAACAAACTGAGTCATGAACTTACTTGTTACGCAAACAGTATCCGTTTTGCGGAAAGCATATTTTAGAAAAAATTTCATAAATGACGGTATTCGAACGATCTCGTCCCAGATAACATCGCTGCCCCAAACTGAAATGACGATAGGATGATAACCTGCAAACGC
>CAZVXR010000086.1:0-4919 GCA_964630865.1 uncultured Pirellulales bacterium
GATGAGAATCGATTGGGATAAACATTCAACCCCATTCGGGGTTGCGAGGGGTGATGGGTTAGTATCTCCGGGTTTCGCTTCGCTCACCCGGAGCTATTCAGATTTAATCCCTGCGGGATTATCAGAAAAATAACATCAAAAAGTAAAAAGCAGGAAATGGCACAGTGATCTGGAAAGGCGAATAATAAAATTTGTAATTTACAATTGGCAATTGATAATTTATGCTTTGTGTCGCCACGCTTGGGATTAGAATCGTTTTGAGTGATCGTGTTCCGGGGGTTTCCACCCCCGGCTATTCTGGTGCGACCCCTCCGGGGTCTAAAAAATACACGTTTCTACAGAGCAACAAGTTGCGGTTTTGGTAACATTTTAGCGGAATGGGATTGCGGTGTTGGGAGTACAGGCTTTAGCCTGATAAATAAGAAAAAAAGGGGGTTACCAGCCTGAAGGCTGTACTCCGAACCAGACTTTAACAATTGGCTAAAATTTGCCAATTTTGAACAATCGTATATAAATTCAAATGGAGATCAAAGTGGATAAGACACAACTAATCAAGCGGGTTAAAGAGACATCCTATCTGGAAGGCGATTTTGTGCTGCGGAGCGGCAAACGCAGCAAGTATTATATGGATAAGTATCTATTTGAGACGCAGCCGGATATTTTGAAGGCTCTGGGTAAGGAATTCTGCAAGTACCTCACGCCGGATGTTACGCTGATTGCCGGGGCGGAGCTGGGCGGGGTTGCACTGGCGGCGACAACGGCGATGGAAGCGGGCAAACCGTGGATCATCGTCCGCAACAGCAAAAAAGACTACGGCACATCGAAGCTGGTTGAGGGCAAGCTGCAAAAAGGCGATGTGGTGCTGCTGGTTGAAGATATCGCCACCACCGGCGGACAGGTGCTTGAAGCGGCCAAGGTCATTACCGAGGCGGGAGCAACGGTTAAGAAAATCGTGGCCGTCATCGACCGCAAACAAGGCGCCCGTGAGAATATCGAGGCGGCGGGCTATGCCTTTGACAGCATCATCACCAAACAAGATTTGGGGATTACAGACTAAGCAATTGAACCCTCGAAGCGTTCGAGCGATTGGGCGACGATCTGTTCCATTACGGGCTTGTCCACGCCATAGACGATGGCATTGACGGTCAGCTTAATTTCGTGAGCATCGGCGGCAAGACGGCCTTTGGTTTGTACCGGGCTGTCAAAATCGGTAACGCTGGCAAACAGATAGCCGCCGTTGTTTTTGGCGATGGATTTGATGTGGCCAATCAGCGAACAGCCGTTTTGTTTGGCGCCGGCGGCGATATGCTGAACCATCGCGGTTAATCCCTCTTCGATTGTGAAAGTCGAGGGTCTTGATACCTGTTTTTCCATCGCGACAACAACCGCCTGCGGCATCTCGGTAAGCCGGGCATTGGCGATAAAGGTCTGCGACTCGACCGTTTGGCGGGTGGTTAGCTTCGATAAGACGAGCTGGGCTATCTGCTCAAAATTTTTGCCTGTATTCGCAGATGTTTCGATGATAACCACATCACCGCGGATTTGACGGATGCGGGTTGTAAGGTCATCAATCTGTAACGCATTTACAAGGTCTATTTTATTGAGAACCACCGCATCGGCAATTGTTATGCCGTCGGCAATCAGCGGAATTGAATAGTCCCGTATCCTTTGAAACCGGGAGGCATCGACGACGGAAAGGACTATCTTGCTTTGGATGTCGCCGCCGTAGCCATAGAGGGACTGGATGACCTGTTTGGGGCCGGCAACGCCGGAAGGTTCAAGAATAACAACATCGGGGGCATGCTCTCGCTCCAACTCAAGCAGCGTATTGATCAGGTCGATTCGGAGCGAACAACAGATACAGCCGGAAAATATCTCTCGGACGTTCAAGCCATTTTCTATCAGAAACTGGTCATCGACACCGATTTTGCCGACTTCATTTTCGATAATAGCAATTTTCAGACCTGCGGAAGTAATCCGTCTGGCGATGTCCAGCAGCAATGTCGTCTTGCCCGATCCTAAAAATCCTGATATGACTAATAAATCCATAGCGGTTACATTTTCTGCGAGGCGATCTTTTCGCCGAATTGAGTTTTGAATTTGTAGGGCTGTCCCAGTTTTATTTTTTCTATTCCTCGAATATCACTTAGCGCCTTGAACTCTTCGCTGTCTTCATCGCCATCGGCGAGGACTAAGGCGACCAGCTTGCAGATTCTATCCGCAACGGACACTTCCATTCCGGCACGCTCGAGCATCACCTTGAAATCGTCCCATTTAATCTCGGCAGGATTCGATGTGAACAACGTCCCGGCAAGCATCGCACCGGCCTGAAGCAGGCAGGGATCAACATGGTGTGACTGCGTGAATTTCTCGCACAGATCAAGACACCGACGCGCTCGCTTGATATGCTCCGGTGAACCGGTGAAGTATCCTTCCAGCAGCAGTTCAAGCCGATCAATCAAGGGAGCGACGGGGCTGGTGGGCTGGGCGGCGTTTTTGCCGAGGCACTCTGAGGCATATTCGCACCATTTGGCACAGCCGAGGTCAATCCGCGGGTTTCGGACTTCTTTGCCGCAGGCTTTGCAGATTCTGAAGGGTTCATCTTTCCAGAATTCAATCGTCGCTCCGCAGCTAAAACAGGCCACATCGAAAATATCTTCCGGCTTCCAATATCGCATATCCTGACCGGGACATCTTGGCATAATAAACCTCTGGTAATGTCAGTTGGATTAGAGCAGGCCGATACAAATCCGGCTTGCGAGAAAAGCGGCGTCTTCCGTATTATAAATCCGCTTGATGGATGAATCGAAGAGCATTTCGGCGGCGGGAGGAAATTCATCGTCGCCGCAATGATAAACCAAATAGCCGTAAAGTATTCCGAATGCGTGAATTTTCGCCGCGAAATCTCCTGCATTAAACGGCTGCCAGTCGAACCGGCTTAGATTCTTTTTCAGCACATCAAGATTATTGCCAACCCGTTTGAGCAGCGGGTTAATGCTGCGCGACAAAAATGGCTCCCAGTAAAACTGCCCGCCAGGCAACTCGCGGAATGTAATCAGTTCGCCGGTTTCTCTGGCCGGGACATCACAAAGCAGATAATGCAATACGAGAATCTGGTCGCCCGGTTTGGCAGGCTTGAGCGTCACAGTTTCCACCAAATCCAAGTTTTGCTCCAGCGTCAGATCTATCCCAAACGCGCGAAATCGCACAATTCCATCCTGCGGGGACGGCAACCCCTGATTGGCACATCGGGCAGCCAAATCCACTTCGGCAAGTTTTTCTTTGGCCCGCCGAATCGCTTCACATTGGGCTTGCTGTTTGGACATTATTTATTCAACTACTTTCACGGATGGAAAACGTCTTAGATCGGTATGCGGCAAAAACAAGGCGCCGGTGTATTGATCCATATATTCCGGATCGGTACCCAGATCGATATACGTCATCCGCTTTGCCAATTCCAACTGGCGCAGGCGGTAATCCTCTGACACCAACACCATATATGAACCCATCAGGGATGAATTACCGATATACTGGAATTTGCTGCGGTCGATATCGGGAATCAGTCCGATGACAATTGCCATTTCAATATCCAGAAAGCGTCCGAAGCCGCCGCCAATATAGATTTTTTTCAGATCATCAAACTCAACACCCAATTGCCTGACCATCAGCGAACAGGCAGAGTAAATCGCGGCCTTGGCTCGGATGATGTTTTCGATGTCGAGTTCAGAAATCGTGATCGCTTTGCCGCTGTCGGCATCATCCGCTTCGACGACAACGTATTTCGCATGACGGCCATCCATTTGTATTGCGGTGGATTTGCGTGCCCGGCTCAGTTTGCCGGCGGCATCCAGCCAGCCAGTTACCAGCAGATTGGCAAGCAGCGAGATCATCCCCGAACCGCAGATGCCTCTGGGTTTTGTATTGCCAATGGTCGAACAGGTTGGCAGACCCGTTTCTGGATCGATTTCGACCCGTTCAATAGCGCCCATCGCGGCGCGCATACCGCATTCGATACCGCCGCCTTCAAATGCCGGCCCGGCGGAACAGGCACAGGTCATCAAGACCTCATCGTTACCGACAACGATTTCGCCGTTGGTGCCGATATCGATAAAAAGCCTAAAGCCTTCGGCTCTGACGGCAAGGTCGGTGCATAAAAGACCCGCGGTAATATCTCCGCCGACATAACTGCCGACGCTCGGTGAAATATAGACCCAGGATTCGGGATTGATTTCGATGCCAATCTCCCCGGCGGTTAAATAAGGTACCTCAAGCAATGTGGGGGTATAGGGTTCCAGACGAATATATTCGGGATTGAGACCTAACAGCAGATGCGACATGGTCGTATTGCCGGAAATCACTGCGTTGCAAATCGTCTGGGGATGGACATTATGGCTTTCGGCAACCTGTTTGATAAGACGATTGATGGTCGCCAGGACGCGCGTGCGCAATTCCTGCAAGCGGTCAGGGCGACGCGCATAATTGATTCGACTGATGACATCCAGTCCGCATACAATTTGGTCGTTATAATCGCTGCGTGTGGCGACGACCTTTGCCAGCGGCAAAAAGACAAGCTGGACGGCGATGGTCGTTGTGCCGACATCGACGGCGATGCCGTAATGCTGGACGGTCGAATTGCCAGATTCGAGGCCGATGATGTGATAGCGGTCGGATTCGCGCACCATGGTAACGGTGATTTGTCCCTGCTGTGCCCGCAGGCAATCGGCCAGCAAGCGTATGATGGACAGCGGAAATACGAATTCTTTTCTGCCCCATTCCAACTGCAGCTGGCGAGTTATGCGATCGACATCGGACAAACCGTCGCCCATCTGCGGCTGCGACACGTCGATAAACCATTTAATCGCCAGCGGATTATACTGCCAGTTTTTGGGCAAAAGCTCATGACGAATCAGGTTGACCTC
>CAZVXR010000087.1:0-2995 GCA_964630865.1 uncultured Pirellulales bacterium
ACCAAAGCGCCAAGAACATTATCAGGCGAAGGGTCATAGTAGGCTAAACCGGTTGTAAAGCCGATAATGGGTTCGACCAGATCGCTGGCTGATACAATCACATAACCCGAAGGCAGCAGATAGACGACATAGTAATCGCAAGTTCCATCCGCGTTGTAATACGCGTCAGTCCACTCGATTTCCCAGCCGAGGTCTTCATCCATGGGCAGCTCATCGATATTGAGCCATCCTTTAACCGCAGTCTCGGCCTGGGTTTTACTGATGGTGCGAGCCAACGCCAAGGTTGACGTAATGAACGCAACCAGGCATAGCGATAAAATGATACGTATATTAAGTCTCATGGTTTTACCCTTTTGTTTAGTAAATGGTTATGGAAATTTTACAAATACCCCAAAGGCTAAAATATCTCGCCACATAAAATATACACCATGAAGGTAGCTTGTCAATTTCTGGGACAGCTTGCGAATGCAGCCTGTGGAGGCACTGATCTCTCTTTTATGAGACACTAACACAGCTGGCAGATAATAACGAAAAAATCAAGTCTCGGGTCGGTGTATTATAAGCATCTGGGAAATGTGGAATTGTAAAGAAATTATGAAGAAATTGTTTTTTGACAAAAAAAGCCGTACTGATGGCAGATATTATCGTACCTGGGGTTTTAAGTTTCGGGGGAGTCGTGTTTCGGGCGCGTCCACGCCAGACTATGTCATGTCGTCCCATCCGGGACTAAAATGAAGGAACGACGCAAGCGACACAGGCGTATTACCATAGGGAGCATCAGGCACAGCAAGGTATTTTTATCCATTATAAGGGCAGACACGCAGGTCTGCCTCTACAAGTGGGGAGATATCAGCTTCGGTGTGCCCAGCGGAATTTGGCCGAGGTGCTGCGGGGGTTGGCGGCGATTTCATCTCGTGTCGGGGTGATGATTTCGTCGGCTATTGCTTGATAGGTGCCCTCGCGCAATCCATTGACAAAAGATTTCTTTACGAGCCGATCTTCGCCGCTATGGAAACTGATGATGCCGATGCGTCCGCCCGGCCGCAGGCAATACGGAGCCAGCCGCAGCAATTCCTTCAACGCGCCCAATTCATCATTAACCATCATCCGTAAAGCCTGAAACGTCCGTGCAGCCGGGTGAAGCTGGCCGGGACGCAGGCGGACTTGTTCTTTCCAATCCTGGGACGTGATTCCCCTGACAGCGAAAATCAGACCAACAAGCTGTTCGACGGTTGTAAATGGCCGACTGGTACGCGCTGTGACGATACGTTCGGCAATCGCCTGATGATCCGGTTCATCGGAAAGCTCCAGCAGGGCTTCCGATAACTCCTTTTCCGACAGCGTATTGAGCAACTCCGCCGCCGTCTGCTTGCGACGGTCATCCATCCGCATATCGAGCGGGCCGGGTCGCTTATAACTCATGCCGCGATGGGGATTGTCAATCTGCATACTGGACACGCCCAGATCGGCAAAGATGATATCAAAGCCGTCAAGACCCTCTTTGCGCATCACGTTGGCAATCCCCGCGAAATTGCTGCGGTGAAGGCTCATCGGCACATTGAGCGAGCTGAGCCGCTGGCGGGTGCGTTCCAGTTCGGCACCGTCGATGTCAAACCCGACTAATTTCCCGGCTGACCCGATGCACTGGGCGAACTCCGTTGCGTGGCCGCCGTAGCCGAGCGTGCAGTCAGCGACGATTTCGCCCGGGGCGGGCTGAAGGGTTTCGATGATTTCAGCCGTCATAATGGGGATATGCGTGCCGGCGGGCGTTTTGCCTTTGGCGCGAAGATGCTCCAGCAGTTCCGGATGGGCGTCGATAGTGTGCTCCTTGTATTTTTCGCCGAATTGCTTAGGGTGCGTACCGCTGTAGCGGGGACGTCGCCGTCGGGACGGCTGATTGTCTTGAGGTACCGGCTCAGAAAAACTCATATCTACTCCATGTGGGTCAATTATAAATCAGTTACTTTTATAGCGGTAAAACCAAAAATTGAAAATCAAAAAGCAATTATTGGCTGTGAGGATGGGTAAAATTGGTTTTTTTGGGCAATTTTGGTGGAAAATATGGGTAAAGGATTGAAAAAAATGGCAATTGGCGTAACATTACCCTAAATACATAAGATTGACCTGTACCATGGAAAAAGATATGACAGAAGAGAACAAAATGTGTCCTGAATCGGAAAATCAGGACAATTTGAACCCAGAATCAGAGTCCGCCGCCAAACCGGTTCCTTTCGAGGAAGACCAGCCGCTGGAGATTCAGGGCGCAGCTGTGGAGAAATCCGAGGAAACTGCTGCGCCAGTTGAAATGGCTCAGCCGTCTGATCCGACCGGGTCTGCGGCCCAACCGGAAGAGCATGCCGATTCCGAAGAGGAAGAGGATGATGAGCCGGAATTGATCGAGGGGGAGTTCGATACGAATTTAGAATCGGTCGTTGAGGCGCTGCTGTTTGCGGGCGATGAGCCGCTTAGTGCCGCCAAGCTCGTTGAGATTGCCGAGGCGGGGTCGATTAAGACGATTCGCAAGGCGGTTAAGACGCTCAATAAGAAATATCGGCAGACGAAGTCCGCGTTTCGTATTGAGGAGCTGGCTGGCGGCTACCAGATGATGACACTGGCATGCTTTAATCCGTGGCTCAGCAAGCTGATTAAGGTGCGGTCGGATAACAAGCTCTCGCCCGCACAGTTAGAGACACTGGCGATTGTCGCGTATAAGCAGCCGATTATCCGTGCTGATGTTGAGGCGATTCGCGGTGTGGCGACTGGCGAGATTCTTCGCAATTTGATGTATAAAGGGCTGGTAAAGATCGTCGGACGGGCGGAGATTCTGGGCCGACCGATGCTCTACGGCACGACCAAGAAATTCCTGGACATCTTCGGCCTGTCGAATCTCAAAGACCTGCCCAAGATTGAGGAATTGAAGAATCCGGAGAAGGGATGATTTTAAAGGGAAAAGGCAAAAGGGAAAGGGCAAAAGAGTTGTCCGACCTTTTGCTTT
>CAZVXR010000088.1:0-2721 GCA_964630865.1 uncultured Pirellulales bacterium
AGCGAACTGCTGGGACAGCTTTTTAAATACTCGGCCGTGATGGTTCACGACGAAATTGAGCTTGTCATTCAGGGGATTCGCGAAACAGCCAGGGGTATTCGCAACGGAGTCTTAACGGTCGCGGCCGGAGTATTCATCAGTTTTGCGGCATTCCTGTCTCTTTGTGCCGCCTTGATCATTAAACTGTCGTCGTATATGGCTCCCGCCTATGCGGCGCTGGTTACTGCAGCGGGGCTGGCTTTTGTCGGTGCGGTCATCGGCTTTATGGGCTGCACGCAATTAAAGAAATCGTTCGGCAATCAAGAGAAACCAATGCCAGGCACTGAAAGGATGACCGGAGATGGATAATCAAGAGCATCAAAGCGGCACAGGACGCAGCGTCAGCGTGATACGTCAGGATATCGCTCAGGGCGGCGACAACATTTCCCAGACCGTTGAGCAGCTCGGCCAGTGTATCCAGGAGAAACTGGATTGGCGGGAATATGTGAAGGCCTCTCCCTACTTGACACTGGGGATTGCCGCGGGACTTGGCTGTCTTGCTTCGGGGCTGCTGCGAAAACGCATCACTCCCACCGAGCGACTTACACATATCATTGCCGAGAAAGTTGGCGACTCGCTCGGCAGCCTGCATGCCCAAGCCGCTGGTCCCGGCTTAATCCAGGCGACCCTGCTGGCGATGGCCGTCAAGACTGCTGTCGGCTGGTTACAGAATGCCGACTCGACCGCGGACCCGGTCGATGACGCCGGCCAACAGATTTAGACAGGACGTGGTTTGACCATCCACTCGAAAGTGGATACGTCAACAATTAAAAATGAAATATCAACCAACAATCATTATCAGGAGAATAACATGGATTACGAAAACAACAACACCTCTCAGCAACAAGTGACAGAAAAATCCGGCAGCGTGAGTGCTGTAGCAGAAAGCATCCTCGAACGCGGCACTGAGGTTTATGGGAAAGCCAAACAGGCTGTCACCCACGCCTATGATAAAACAGCCGACAAGGTATGCAAAACCTGCGAGCAGGCCAAGAGTTACAGCGTCGAAAATCCGGGCAAGACCGTTCTGATCGCAATGGGGATAGGAGCAGGAGTGGGTTTTCTCCTGGGTGCAAGAACGCATCACTCGCGTACCAGCCGGATTGCCCAACCCATGGTCAACGCGCTGTCCGACATTGCTCTTGCGTTTTTCCGTTAAACCGTTCTGTTACCGGAAAAGGGATTGCAAAAACACTCGACGAACCCGGCCGGCCGTCTTAAGGCTGTCTGGATTCGTCGGACGAATATTCCTGATCGACAACCCTTGCCGATACGAAAGGATGTTAAGCATGAGCACGTTCACGACCGAAGACGGTACGCAAATCTATTTCAAGGACTGGGGCAAAGGAAAACCTGTGCTGTTCAGTCACGGCTGGCCCCTTAATTCAGATAGCTGGGAAGTCCAGATGGTATTCCTGGCCTCCAACGGCTATCGATGTATTGCCCATGACCATCGCGGTCATGGCCGGTCGAGCCAGCCCTGGAATGGCAACGAGATGGACACCTACGCCGACGACCTCTCGGAACTGGTCAAAACACTTAACCTGAAGGACGCCGTTCTGGTCGGCTTTTCCGCAGGCGGCGGTGAAGGTGCCCGTTATATCGGCCGTCACGGCACGAAACGAGTGGCCAAAGCAGCGCCGATCTCTGCCGTCCCGCCGCTGATGCTGAAAACGGCTGACAATTCCGGCGGTTTGCCGATGAAGATATTCGACGGGATTCGCGCCAGCTCCATCGCCGATCGCTCGCAATTTTACAAGGATCTCGCCGGGGGTCCATTCTTCGGAGCCAACCGGCTCGGCGCCAAAGTTTCTCAGGGCATGATCGATGCGTTCTGGTTTCAGGGGATGCAGGCCGGTCACAAGAACACCCTGGGCTGCATCAAGGCGTTCTCCGAAACGGATTTCACTGAAGATCTCAAGAAAATCAACGTGCCCACACTGATCATTCACGGCGACGACGACCAGATTGTTCCGATCGGCGCCTTAGCTCTTCGTTCATCGAAGCTGGTTGAAAATGCGACCCTGAAAATCTATGCGGGTGCTCCCCACGGCCTGGCGTACACACATAAAGACCAGCTTAACGCCGACCTGCTGGCCTTCCTGAAGACCTGAGGTCGCCTTACCATTAATGAAACTCAAAGAACGAAAGGAATATGATTATGCTAAACAAAGCCAAAACACTCAAAGGTTACACATTGCACAGCCCCGACGGGGAAATAGGAAAGGTCAAAGAATTCTACTTCGATGACCGCCACTGGGTGATTCGCTACCTGGTCGCCGACACAGGAAACTGGCTGACAGGCAGGCAGGTGCTGATCTCCCCGTATGCCATGGCCGCCATGAATAAAGAAAAGCAAAATATCGCCATCAATTTGACCAAAAAGCAGATTGAGGACAGTCCATCCCTGAACAGTGACAAGCCCGTCTCGCGACAATTCGAGGAGGCCTACTACCGGTATTATGGATGGCCGATGTATTGGGGCGGCTCACACATGTGGGGGCCTTATCCTTCCATTGAGCGCGACCGTGAAAAATGGAGAAAAGTCACCCCGTGTGAGAAAGCGTGGGATCCCCATTTGCGCAGCACTCACGATGTGAGTGGCCATCACATCCAAGCCACAGACGGCGAGATTGGCCACGTCGAGGATTTTATCATCGATGACGAGACGTGGGCGATTCG
>CAZVXR010000089.1:0-1664 GCA_964630865.1 uncultured Pirellulales bacterium
GTTTCAGGGTTTTCTCCTGTTTCAACAAGTTCAGGGCTATTCGACGCAAACGAGAAAAGTTTTCAGCGACGAAGTCCTTGCGGATGCGGCAGTTATCTTCACCAAAGCTCACATCCAGACTCCAGTGGAGCCGATTCTCCACACCCCAATGCCCGCGAATGATCTGCCCGACAGAAATACGTTTGCTGTCGGCTACTGATCTCGCTGTTTGAGCCAGTACGAGGCGAACTTCGCCAAATCCGCAAGATCGACAATGCCATCATTATTGAAATCGGCCGGACACCAGAATGCCGGCGGCGGACCGTCAAAAACCGGTAAAACATAACACTCATAACCTGGCGGCGACGAATATTGGGATGGACCGTATGTCGTGCTGTAGGTATAGATATAGGCAAAAATATCCGGCTCGCTGCCGAACTGTGGGCTTGTCCAGTAATCTCCGTCTAATAAATTCGTGAATGGCCCGAAATACATATCGCTGATACCGTAGGTCGCAGACAAATATCCTAATTCGCCAAGCAGGCCGCTTCCTGCAATCGTATTTGGCAGACGCCAGTTCGAGTAAGTCACGCCATTGGAGACAAAAGAGAAATCCTGCACTGTCTGATAGGCATCAATCCAGTTCATAATCTCCGGGAAAGCAGACCAGTCCTTGAGGAATGTGATATTCTGTTCGGGATCATACACAAGCCCCGGGGCATAGGAATACTCAATAAACTGAGGTATCTCCGCCAAAAGCTCCATGGAAGTGCTAACGGCGGCCCCTGATGAACTCTCACCCGAGACATCTGCTCTCGTGCCGGCATTGAAGAAAACGCCGATCACGTCGCCAATCTGGGCATTGAACGAACCGGTTTCTTGAATCGTACCGCTGACCTCGGCGAATGTCACGCCGTCACGGCTCCACATGATATCGTCTACAGGAAGGCCGGTAGGCGGCAGAACATTACGAGTCAAATAGATCGTTTGACCCCCGGAAATTGAAGCCTGCGCATTGCCATAAAAAGCTGTACATTGCGCACTCCATCGCCACTGAATCCGTACGGGCCGGCCTGTACTTTCTCCCGCATCCGGTTCGACTGTAAAAAAGATACCGTCCGTAACTGCCGGAACAAGGGTTGCGGCATTGCCGTATGACCAAAGGTCCGCATAAGGATCAACACTGCTGCAATCTGCGCTGGCGTTAAGCGTAACGGCCGTGCCGAGGCCGGAGCCCCAGTAAGACGCCGCTGTTACCTGGCCGGACATACTGCCCTGAGCTTCAGAGTACAATGTGGACCCGGAAATGCTGGCCGTACACGATGTGCTGCCGGCATTGGAGACAGGACTGGACGGCACTATTGTATCATCATCATTGATGTAGCGGTCCACCTGTCCCCAGAGCCCGCTATTCTCGTCCAGTGCCACCAGATGTGCCGCCTGTGCAACGCCGACCGCCAATAAAACGGTTACTGCAGTAAAAAAAACATTCGCTTTCATAATTTGTCCCTCCGAACTAAAAAAGGTTATTGTGTATCGTTTTTATATTCATCCCGCATTATGCCTGTTTTTCATTTTACTTTTTGACTTTTTATTTATCATCGCCCAGCCTAAGCCCAACAGTAATAGCGTGCAGGGTTCGGGGCATCATCTGGCCATATTCATCGCTTCCCCATCCGACGATA
>CAZVXR010000090.1:0-9812 GCA_964630865.1 uncultured Pirellulales bacterium
GCCGAGAAATTGCGCGTGGATTGCCGGCAAACAGCTCAGTCGCTGGTTACCGCGGATCAGACGCTGACTCTGGCGTTCGGTGAGGATACCGCGGGTCGGTTCCTTGCCGATGCCGGCAGGGCCGTCAGCGATCGGCCGACAACGTTGATTATCATCTACTCCTACGGCGACTTCCGGGCTGCCACAAAAGTTTTGCGTTCCGATGACCGGGCGGCAAAGCCCATCGAAATCACACGTGACAGTTGTTTGCCGGTCAACAAGGTCGTGGCCTTTTTCTCGAATCCTTTCGCGGATATCACAGTTGCGCGTACGGCTCCGCTTAAGATCGAAAATGCGCTGGTTGCCCCTGTACCGAGCGTAGGGAGCGGCTGGCTTACCGCGGCGGGCCTGTTCTGCTTCATGGCGTTTTTTGCGATCGGTCCCGGCATCTGCGTCTGGCTTGCGCTTTCTGAACTGATGCCGACCCGCATCCGCTCCAACGGCATGAGCATTGCACTGCTGCTTAACTCAGCAGTTTCCACGACCATTGCGGCCATCTTCTTGCCGACCGTCGGCAAGTACGGCTATTCGACGATGTTCTTCGCGTTCGCCGGATGCACGGTGATTTATTTCATCACGGTCGCGTTTTTCCTGCCGGAAACCAAAGGGAAAACCCTCGAAGAAATTGAAAAACATTTTGAGGGCAAGAAAAAGAACTGCACAGCCCGCTGATCCGTCTGGATATTTATATCACAAATTGCTTACATTGTGGATACAGAAATGGCTATATCTGTGAAAATATGATTTTATCTGCCGAAAAATCCTTGACATGCAGCATTCGTCGGGCTATATTCCTCTGTTCCTGTCTGCCAGCGTGGCGGACGGGAGAGATAACCTTTTTATAATTTGGAGGTAAAGTTTCTGTGAATAAGGAACTGGCCCGTGAACTCATTAGTGCGGGCGTGCACTACGGTCATGCCGCAAGTCGTTGGAATCCCAAAATGGCGCCGTATATTTTCGGCAAACGCGGGATGATCCATGTCATCAATGTCAAAGAAACCCTTAAAGGTCTGCTGATCGGCAAAAAGGTGGTCCAGAGTATTGTCGCTTCCGGCAAGGATGTGGTTTTCGTCGGCACCAAGCGTCAGGCTCAGAAAGCCGTACAGACGGCGGCGGATACCAGCGGGATGCATTTTGTCTCGGAACGCTGGCTTGGCGGTACGCTGACCAACTTCCGTACGATTCGCTCTCGTGTGCAGCGTCTGGAGGAGCTGGAAGCGATGTTGTCCGGCGGTCTGATGGAAGCCGAAAGCAAAAAGCAGGGTTCGCGTTTACGACGTGAACTCAAGAAAGTGTCCGAAAATCTCGGCGGCGTGCGTAAAATGAATCGGGTACCCGGCGCGGTGGTAGTTGTGGATGTTCGCAAGGAATACATTGCGCTGCGTGAAGCCCGCAAGCTGGGTATTGTAACCATCGGCATTATCGATACGGATGCCGACCCCGGCAATGTGGATGTGGCGATTCCGGCCAATGACGACTCGCTCAAGGCGATAGAGATTATTGTTATGGAACTGGCACAGGCGTGCGTTGAAGGCAAGACGATGGTTAAGCCGGAGGATGCGGTTGCCCCCGCTCGTTCCGCTCGTCCGCGTTCGCGTCGTCAGGCTTTAGCCAGCGCCGGAGAGGGCGTTCAGGCAGACGCAGTTGAGCCCGCCGAAGCTCAGTAACTCGGATTGTTTTAAACGGTAAATTTTAATGATTAGAGCCGGTCTTTGAGACTGGCGGGAGATTATATAATGGCAGAGATATCCGCTTCCGTAGTGATGAAATTACGCAAACTTAGCGGTCAGGGTATGATGGATTGCAAGAAAGCCCTTGAAGACGCCGAAGGCGATATGGATAAGGCGCTCGATATGCTTCGCAAAAAAGGCCTTGCGACATTGGCCAAGCGAGCCGACAAAGAAACGTCAGAAGGCCGAATCGTTCGCGCTGTCAGCCCTGACGGGAAAGCCGTCGCATTGGCGACGCTGTGCTGCGAAACAGACTTTGTCGCCAACAACGACGATTTCAAAGCAGCCTGCGAAACGCTGGCTCAGTGTGCCTTAACCGTTGCCGCAGAGACAGGCGCCGAAGCATTGATGGACTGTTTGGTTGGCGGGAAGAAGTTTAGCGAACTAATGACTGAACTGGTCAGCAAGACCGGTGAAAAAACGCAGGTTGGCGATTATCTGCGGTACAAACTGTCCGGGCCCGGCATCATTGGTAATTATGTGCACTTTAACAGCAAAGTCGGTACGATGCTGGAAATTGAGGCGTCCAGTGATGCGGTTGCCGGTGCGTTAAAGACCATTGCCAATGAAATTGCGATGCACATTACCGCGATCAATCCGGTGGGTCTGGATCGTGAATCTGTCGATCCGGCGGTGGTTGCTCGTGAGCGCGAAATCGCTGCCGACCAGGTCAAGGATAAACCGGCCAACATGGTCGATAAGATTGTCGATGGTAAAATGGCGAAGTTCTTCAAGGATAACTGCCTTGTCGATCAGCCGTTTGTAAAAGACGACACCAAGACCGTTTCAGAGGCTCTGACTGCGGTAGCCAAAGCCGCTGGCGGAACAGCGAAAATAAAACGCTTTGTCCGGTTTGAAATCGGCTAAGACTATGGTATAATGGGGCAACGATAAAACGTTGCCTTTTTTATTGACTTTCTGCATGGACAAGACGCGATGAATAAAATGATACAGTATAAACGAGTGTTATTGAAGTTGTCAGGCGAGAGTTTTTGCAAGCCGGGCGGGTTTGGGATTGACGGCGAAGCATTGGAATCGCTGGCTGAGCGAATAACGCGAATCTGCAAGCTCGGTCCGCAGGTTGCGATTGTTGTCGGCGGCGGGAATTTTCTTCGCGGCGCCAGTTTCTCAGAAAAAAGCCACATCCCCCGCACGACGGCGGACTATATGGGAATGCTGGCGACGGTGATTAATTCCTGCGCCTTGCAGGAAACGCTCGAAAAATTCGACCAGCCGACACGGGTGTGCAGCGCAATTGAAGTCTCACAAATTTGCGAGCCGTTTATTCGTCGCAGGGCGATTCGGCATCTGGAAAAGGGGCGGGTTATCATTCTGGCCGGCGGTACGGGCAATCCGTTTTTCTCAACCGATACATGTGCGGCATTGCGAGCGTCGGAAATTGGTGCCGACCTGATGATTAAGGCGACCAAGGTTGACGGCGTTTACACGGATGATCCCAAGAAGAATCTTGACGCGAAGATGATCGAAAAACTGACGTACCATGAAGTCCTTCAGAAAAATCTGAAGGTGATGGATCCTGCGGCGGTTAGTTTATGCTGGGAAAACCGAATTCCGATTGTGGTGTTGAATATCTTTGAGGATGGAAATATAACACGGGCGTTCCGCGGCGAAAAAGTGGGAACGCTGATCTGCGAATAAATTTTATGGTGTGACGATTTTTGACTGAAAGATGAAAATTTTAGAGTGGAGCGATAGCTATGTCTGCTAAGGTAATCGTGGCGGGTCATGAAAAGAATATGGAAAAGACCATTGACGTTCTCAAAAATGAGTTTCGTTCGATTCGTACGGGTCGGGCGGCTCCGGGTCTGGTCGAGCACCTGATGGTGGAATATTATGGTACGCCGACGCCGCTTAAACAGTTGGCGGCGATTGCATGCCCGGAACCGGCGGCGCTGGTCATTAAGCCTTTTGACGCCGGCTGCCTGAAAGATATTGAAAAGGCAATCAAATGCAGCGAGTTGAGTCTGGCCCCGATCATGGACGGCAAGATGATTCGTCTGAATATCCCGCCGCTAAGCGAAGAACGTCGCAAGCAGATTGTCGGTCAGGTCAAACAACTTGGCGAACGCCATAAAGTCAGCGTTCGCAACATCCGCAGAGACGCGATCAAGCAGCTTGATGACGAGGAAAAAGCAAAGCGTATTACGGAAGACGATCGTGAAAAGGGCAAGAAAGAATGCGATGATCTGGCCAAGAAATACACCGACCAGGTTGACCATTTGATTAAGGCGAAATCCGACGAAATAATGAACAGCTAAAATCACGGTGCGGCAGCTTTTACGCCGCGATGATCCAGTTGTTCTTTTCGAAGTAAAAACTGGCCGCAGATTCAGATGCAAATGGTTGTCCGCGTCTGTGGGGTTTTTGTCTGAGTATCCTAATTTTATATCCTGATTAACAGGGAAGAAATCCGGAGGCAAGTTATGGAAGCCAAACACGTTCAAACGGAAAAATCAACACCGAAGAAAAAGTCGCTCATTCGCAAATTATTATGGATTTTCGGCGGAATTGTTGTTGCAATCGCGCTGTTGATAGTGCTGTTGCCGACGCTGGTATCCACCTCGGCGGGAAAACGGTTTATTTTAGGGCAGGTTAATCAGGCTGTTGACGGCACTGTTCAGATAGAATCGCTGTCGCTGGGCTGGCTTTCGGGCCTAAAGCTCAGCGGCGTCAATTTCAAGGATAACGCCGGAACGATGACCGTTAGCGTAGACCAAATCCAGCTTAGTCCGAAGCTGTCGTCGCTGCTCAAGGGGCAGATTAACTTGAGCGACGGTCTTATCGACAAGCCCGCGGTAGTCATCATGGTTAAGCCCGACTCGGAAGCGGCAGTGTCAAAATCCGAAGAAACAAAATCGAAGTCCTCTGAAAAGGCGGGCGGACAGGCGATGGTTCTGCCGCTCGAAAAGCTGGGACTGGAATTGCGGCAGGGCAGTGCGACTATTAAGACCGAACGGCCGCCGCAAACGCTTGAATTCAAGAACATCTCGTCGAAAGTCAATATCAATCCCATCGGACAGGCTTCGACTCTGACTTTTGCGCTGGCCGTTGCCGGAATGGGCGATCCGGGCGATATGAAGGCGACCGTAGCGGTAACGCCGACTGAGGGATTCGAACTTAAAGGAACCAGCGGTGATGCACAGGTTGAATTGGTCAACATCAAGCTGGAAGATTTCAAACCACTACTGGCCTTGGCCGGACAAAAGATTGATATTGCGGGCTTAGTGAATGTTAAGGCGGATGTGAAGCTGGTGGATGGCCAATTTGAAAAAATTGCCGCCGACGCGACTGTTGAAAATTTCAAACAGACGGCAGATGGCAAGACCACCGTGCTGGAAAAGCCCATCAAGATTCAGGCACAGGCTGCCATGACGGATAAAGAGCTAAAGGTGGAAAATCTTCGCGTGGATAGTCTCAATGTAGATTCTTCCTTTTGTACAGTGACCTGTAAAGGAGACTTAACGGCGTTGACGTATCAGGTCAATGCGGATTTGGCCGGGGTGCAGACGGTTGCCTCACAGTTTACGGATATGGCGGGATATAAACTGGCCGGAATGCTGAATGCCTCCGGTACGGTTAAAATGAAAGACCAGATTATTGCGGCGGCAGGAACGGCGGATTTTCAAAATTTGGCGGTGGCCAAAGGCGACGCAAAGATGCCTGCTATGCCGCTGAAGATTACGTATGATGTTACGCACGATGGGGCGGCAAAATGGGTCAAAGCGTCGTCTGTTAATGTGGTTATGGATGCGGGCAGGATTGAGCTTAAAGAGTTATTGCTGCCGCTGGATTCACAGAAGACCATGCAGGTTTCAGCCAATGCCGATATTGCCCTGAATCTGCAAAAGACCCTGAATATGGCCAAAGTCTTTGCCGGCGGCAGTTTGCCGAAAGACCTGACGCTGGCCGGCGATTTGCGTTCGATTCTGTCGATTAAGCCGCAGGGAGCGGATATTCATTTTACAACAGATAAGACTGAAATAAAAAATCTGCTGGTCGGCCAGACGGGTCAAGCTCCGTTTACCCAGGATATCCTGACGTTGACAGCCGATGGAACCGTAAATTCCGCGACAAAGGCTTTTGCCACGCAATTTAATCTGGAAGGCAGGAAAGCCGCATCCGTGATGCGGTTTAAGGGCGCTATTTCTCAAAAAGCCCAGAAAGAACAGACCGCTTTGTCCGGCGATATACTGGCCGATTACGATTGGAAAGATGTTACGGCAATGGCCCGTCCCTATTTGCCCAAAGGATTGGAGATAGACGGCAAACGAAGCGATAAAATTGCCTTTTCCAGCACCTATCCGACGGCCCAGCCGGATAAGATGATGGCCAATCTTAATGCCGTCGCGGCATTGGGATTTCAGAACGCCGATTATATGGGGCTAAAATTTGGCGTAACAGAATTGAAATTGGATGTCAAACAGGGCAAGGCGGCAATTGATCTGCCGGATGCTGATGTCAACGGCGGCAAACTGCGGTTTGCTGGCGATGCGGATTTGGCGGCAAAGCCGATATTTCTGACGCTTCGCAAGCCGATGGCTGTCGTGGAAAATGTTAAAATCGACGATGTGATCAGCGCCAACCTGCTGCAATACCTCAATCCGATTTTTGCCAAAGGGACTGGCGTCAGCGGTACGGCTAATTTTTCGTGCAGCACGCTGGCGATGCCCTTAGGTGGCGGCAATTCCAAAGATATCAATATCGCCGGCAACATCGGGCTAACCGAGGTGAAAGCAAGCAGTCCGCTATTGGGAATTATCAGTGGGGCGCTGCGACAGGATGGGATGAATTTGTTTTCGATTCCATCTACAGCGTTTACCGTTAAAGACGGGCTGGTCGAATACAAGGATATGCCGGTGGTGTTCGGCAAAGACTTTGCATTGCATTTCCGTGGCGCAATTGGACTGGAAAACAAGAGCCTGCGAATGGATGTGGATGTGCCGATGAATGGCAAGACCGTAACGCTTCCATTGACCAACACACTGGATAGTCCCAAGCTGGATATGTCTAAGTTATTATTGGGTAATATCGGAGAACAGATCCCAATAAAAGACGAAAAAACCAAACAAGCCGTTGAGAAAGGATTGGAATTGTTTGAGGGTATCTTAAAACAAGGGTCCAAAAAATGAACGAAATGAATTCTTCGTTGCCTGAAGCGGCCAAAAGCGAGAAAACCTTACTGGAAAAATGGTCATTCTGGTCATCCGACTCAGCCAAAGAGAAAAACAAAATCGTCTTGTTTCTTCGCATCGTATGGCATTGCGCGCGGCTTGTGGTCATCAACCGCTGCGGCACGCAGGCAGCGGCGCTGGCATATCACACGATCTTCGGCATTGTCCCGCTGGCGATTGTGATGCTGATGGTTTTCCAAATGTTTCCGGCGTCGAAGGCTATGGGTGATAAGGTCAGGCAGCTTGTTTATGAACAGGCGAATCTGACCAAAATCACATATCCATCCGAGGTTGCTGGATCGCCGCCAATTACGCTGGCAGCGAAAATTGATGAAATTACTGGCAGCTATATCTCCAATTTGAATACCGGCGCCATTACATTTATCGGTGGCCTGCTCACTGTCTGGGCGGCGATCAGTCTGCTGACGACGATTGAAAAGGCGTTTAACTCCATCTGGGGCGTTCCCAAGTCCCGTGACATTCTGCATCGTACCATCAATTATTGGGCCCTGCTGACATTAGGCCCGCTGCTGATCGGGGTGGGAGTTTATCTAAGTACGCAATTTGCCTTTTCACAGACGCTTCGTGACAGTGTGTTTACATTCATAAAACCGCTTTTCAATTTCGGATTGAGTTTGATTTTGATGTTCTTTCTGTATATGTTTATCCCCAATGCCAAAGTAAAACCGCTGTCCGCTTTGATGGGCGCTGTGTTTGCCGCGATTTTCTGGACTGCGGCCAGGTTTGGTTTCGGGATTTATGTGACCAAGGCGTCGTATCAGTCGGTTTATGGGATTATGGGTTTAATCCCGCTGGCGGTGTTGTGGATTTATATTGTCTGGTGGGTTGTACTAACCGGGCTGCAGTTGACTTATGCCACCCAGCACGTCCATTCACTCGACAAAGCCGAGAAACTGGCCCGACTGCGTGCCAAGCAAACCAGCTTCATTGCCACCGAACAAACGACGATTCAGATTATGCGTGAAGTGCTGGTGGCCTTTGAGGACAAAAATCGAAAGCCGATTGTGCCTGCGGAAATTGCCGATGCGACAGCTTTGCCGGCAGATTTCATCGAACGCATTCTCGAAAACCTGACTCGTGCCGGATTGTTGTGCAAAACAACCGAACCGATCGTAGGCTTTGTGCCGTCCACCGATGGCGGTAATATTACGCTGGCCGATATCAGTCTGGCTGTGGAAAAATCATCGTTCCAGACCCAAAACCCCAAATTGCGGGTGGTGATGGATCATCTCCGGACGGAGCTGGCAAAGTACAAATTGCAAGATATTTTGTAATTGCCGCCAAGACAGGATTGTTAACCAGAGTCGTTCCGGAGGTTTCTTGCAGGATTTACAAAAACTAATACATGGCTTTAAGCGATTTCAAAGACAGTTTTTTAAGTCTGACAATACGCTTTTTGAACAGCTTAAAACCCAGCAAAACCCCAAAACGCTGGTTATTGGCTGCAGTGATTCGCGGGTTGATCCGGCG
This sequence comes from uncultured Pirellulales bacterium, assembly GCA_964630865.1. GTDB lineage: Bacteria > Planctomycetota > Phycisphaerae > Sedimentisphaerales > Anaerohalosphaeraceae > Anaeroglomus. The sequence goes on from CAZVXR010000090.1 coordinate 8,453, forward strand.
ATTATCACCAAATCAGGTCCCGGCGATTTGTTTGTCATTCGTAACGTAGCCAATCTTGTGCCGCCGTATGAACCAGATACGAAATATCACGGCGTTAGCTCCGCCCTTGAATACGCGGTTCAAATTCTACAGGTCGATCACATCATCGTGATGGGACATTCCAATTGCGGGGGTATTGATGCCCTGATGCGCGGCAGCGAACAGATACAGATTGGCGAATTTATCGACCACTGGGTGGACATTGCTCGTCCGGCCAAAGAAGCGGTCTTGCGGGATATGACCGATAAGCCCTTGTCGCTCCAGCGGAAAGCCTGCGAAGAGGCCGCGATTTTGATATCGCTTGAAAATCTGTTAACGTTCCCCTGGCTTGTCAAACGGGTCAATGCGGGCAATCTTGCCATTCACGGCTGGTATTTCGATCTTGAAGCGGGCCAGATGCTTAGCTACAATCCTGAAACGGCCTTATTTGAAAAATTGATCGGCGGAAGATAATTTAATCCCCGATTATCTTTACCAAAATACGCTTTTTCCGCAACCCGTCGAATTCATAGTAAAAAATATGTTCCCACGTCCCCAAGTGAAGATTGCCGTCTGTAATCGCGACGACCACTTCCCGCCCCATGACCTGCCGTTTCAGGTGAGCATCGGCATTATCTTCATAGCCATTGTGCTGATATTGACTATGGGGCTTTTCGGGGGCAAGTTTCTCCAGCCATATCTCGTAATCGTGGTGCAGCCCGGATTCATTATCATTGATAAATACGCTGGCAGTTATGTGCATCGCGTTGATCAGGACAAGGCCGTCCTGAACACCGCTTTCTTTGACAAGACGCTCGACTTCATTGTGAATCGACACAATCGCACGGCGGCGGGGCACGTTCATCCAGAGTTCTTTTGTGAGAGTTTTCATACCGACTTTTTACCACAAACTGAAACGTATTCAAAAATAATTTTCAATCTCCGGTCCATAAAAAAAGGGGTTTAGTCGGCTAGAGACAAGATTCAAATCATGTAAAAACAGCTATACAATAAATAGATTTTAAGATCAGGTGAGGTATTCAACCGGATTTTATTGCCCTGAATTGAGGTGCAAAAAAGAGGGCTGTAGGAGATATTTTCAGCAGGCGGTCTGATCGTCGCTACCCAATTGCGGATTTTGCCTTTAATTTTCTTGCAATAACGGCCTGTTATGTGTAAAGTACGCCGGAATTGTCGGAATAAGCGTTCCGGCCTTTTTGTTTTTTGCTATGGCCTTAATCTCGATTGGATTCCAGTTAAGGCTGTCGTTGGGATGTTGAATCGAATTTTGTAACACCATTTAAGTAAATGAGTTGGAGAGGTGGCCGAGCGGCTGAAGGCA
>CAZVXR010000091.1:0-1632 GCA_964630865.1 uncultured Pirellulales bacterium
CGGAGTTGTTACACTGCAAACTCCCAATGATAATCTTAAAGCTCGTAAAGGGCCGTATTTGGAAGTAGAAAGAGCCAATGCGGCGAAGATAAGCGATATTTATCCCAGCGGCGGTCCAGCATCTATTTTTGGTCAGCTTGCCGCAAATACTTTTATTTTGTCGGATATGTTTGCGAAGGTGAAAAATAAAGCTACTGGTAAAAATACAGGAATGCCGATTCTGTATTTTCGTGCGAATACTTCCAATCCGCTGCTTACGCCGTCCACTCTTGGGGATTTTCCATGGGTGGGTGTTACTTCGCAGGATGCGGTTTATAATGTCAACGAGAATTTTCCATTTTATATGAACGTCCCCGTTGGAATACCAGCCCATCCTATGGGGACCACGGCCGGGCGTAATCTGTTTTATAGCCAAATTGCCAATCCGAATTTTACTGCTCCGCCGCGTCCGTATCGGGCGACGTCGTTTATCCTGCTTAGCGCTGGGGCTGATGGGGTCTATGGGTCGTCGGATGATGTTTATAATATCGATGAGAATGAGAAGTAAAGAGAGTTCTTGGTTCTTAGTTCTTAGTAAAGTGCAGTAGCGATAGAAAGCGGTTATTCTTTCCTCTGTTTTACAGGTCGGAAAGAAGTGATAAATGAGAGAGTCCAGAAAGACAATTTTAGCTTTTACGCTGACCGAGATGCTGGTGGCGATGGCCATTATGGTAATCTTAATGGCCGTGGCGATCCCCGCCGTCAAGAAGCTGTCTGCGTCGATGGAGCAGTCCGGCGGCGTGAAAACGCTGATCGAGGCAGCCCTGTCCAACGCCCGCGCGGTTGCGGTTCGCGAGCAAAAATATGCGGGGGTGAGATTTCAGCAATATGAGGGGCGGCAGTATTTGATGGTGGTTATCAATGATCCCAATGGCACTGGATATGTGAATGGTTTTCGAGTGGTTGATGGACGCAAACCGATGGTGTTGCCGGAAAATACGGCGATTATTTCCGATCAATTTCAGACAGACCCATTGTTGGGTGTGGCGGCGAATTTAAAACAGGCAATTTCAGCGTCGATTATTTTTACGCCCACTGGAAGTATGACAACTCATGATGTTTGGTTTAAAGATAATGTGCAGTTTGGGAAAACAATTTTTTTGCTTAATGATGGTGCGAATTTTCCGAGTGTCAATAGTTTTCGGGTCTATGACTTGAAAGCTTTTGCTGAAATACCGAGCACTAAGCGATGGAGCTATCTCAGTGAGAGTTCGAGTTCGGAACATATCAGTCCCTATACCGGCGAATTGATCAAAAAGAATTAACATGGGAAATCTGCGGAAGCGGATGAAAAATGAATAAAACGGGTAAACAAAATGGTTTTTCGCTGACGGAAGTGCTGATCGCTACCGCCATCCTTGCCGTAGGTCTGATGATGATCGCGATGGCCTTTCCGGTAGGCGTCAAGCTGACGACCCTTGCCACTGAGCGAACGGTCGGGACGGTTGCGGCCAATGAGGCGTTCGCAAAGTTTCAGTTGTATAGCCGGGATCCGGATGGGGCGGGGCCGTTTACGGCGATTGATTTTGCTAACAAAATTCCGAACTGGACGACCTCTCATTCCAACTTACCCGAGATGGTCTCCCTGATGTC
>CAZVXR010000092.1:0-8430 GCA_964630865.1 uncultured Pirellulales bacterium
CTCTACCACTGAGCTACACCCGCGAAAAGAGAGGATTATTTTAGTCCATTGTGCGGCAAAATCAATAGAAATTTTTGGATTTTTCACCTTTTATTCCTGCTTTGCGTCCAAGGCAGCAAGTTTTTGTTTAAAGGGCTTAAAAAAAGAAACAACAAAATTGTATATTTTTAAAATTATGTTACAATCCTGTGAGTTTTTTTGCATGAAAATAGCCAAAAAATATAAAAAAGGTCTACTATGTCCAAGAAATTGTCTCGTGATGTCGAGCTTCTTGCCGATGTCGCCAAGGCTTTCGCTGAATCGCTGAATCTTGAGGCGACACTGGAACTGATACTCAAGTCGATGGATTCCTATCTGAAGTTGGAGCGGGGACTAATTACACTGCTCAATCCCGACAGTGAAACAATTAATATTAAAGTAGCGCATGGCATTACGGATGAGTCTAAAAAGGCCGTAACATATCGGGTGGGTGAGGGAATCACAGGTCTGGTTGTACAGACAGGCAAAGAGGTCGTTGTGCCGGATATTCGTCTGGATCCGCGATTTTTGTCCAAGACCGGCGCCAGGCAGATTCCCAAAGGGCAGAAGATTGCTTTTGTTTGTGTTCCGATCAAATTGGAGGGGGCGACCATCGGAGCAATCAGCGTTGATAAGAAAGTTAAAGCCGAAGAGGATTTTGACACCCACGTCAGAATGCTGGAAGTCATCGCGACGATGATTGCTCAGGCGGTTAAGCTGAATAAAACCATCGAGTTTGATAAGAAAGAACTCCGCAGTGAAAATGAACGACTGCGTCGTGAACTGAAGGGGAAATTCAAGGTTCAAAATATGGTTGGCAGCAGCAATGCGATCCAGGATGTCTATCGGCTGATTCATCAGGTGGCCAATAGTAATACTACGGCGCTGATTCGCGGCGAAAGCGGTACCGGCAAAGACCTCGTCGCTCACGCAATTCACTATAACAGCTTGCGAGCGGATAAACCGTTTTTGAAAGTCAATTGTACAGCGCTGCCGGATACGTTGCTGGAAAGCGAGCTTTTCGGCCATGAGAAAGGCGCTTTTACCGGAGCGACTGAACGTAAACCGGGGCGATTTGAACTGGCCAGCGGCGGTACGCTTTTTCTGGATGAGATTGGGGATTTTTCGCTGAATTTACAGGTTAAATTGTTGCGTGTGATTCAGTTTAAGGAATTTGAACGTGTTGGCGGCACGGAAACCATCAAATCCAATGTACGAATCATCGTTGCGACGAATAAGAATCTTGAAGAAGGCATCAAAGATAAACTGTTTCGCGAGGATTTGTATTATCGGATCAATGTTTTTCCGATTTTTATCCCGCCGTTGCGAGATCGAAAAGATGATATTATGCTGATGGCGGATTTTTTTCTCGAAAAGTATGCCCGTGAAAATCATAAGCGGATCAATCGTATCTCCACTCCGGCCATTGAGATGCTGACGGCGTATCACTGGCCGGGTAATGTGCGGGAATTGGAAAATTGCATGGAACGGGCGGCCTTGCTTTGCGATAGCGATGTGATTCGCTCGGATCACCTTCCTCCGTCGCTGCAAATGGTTCAAAAAACGCTTAAGCTTGACGGATTGACGTTAACGGATCGCGTGGAAAGCCTCGAAAAGGAAATTATTGTTGATGCCCTGAAGAAAACCGGCGGACGGCAGCGTCTTGCGGCCAAAGAGCTTGGTATTACCGAACGCATTTTGGGCTATAAAATCCGAAAGTACAATATTCTGTGTCGATAAAGCAGTAACGGTTTTCTACAAAAATGTATTAGTCTTTTATTTAGGATACGAAATTGTATGTATTGTGAAAGGCTTTTATGCAGTTGTAGTACTCAATATTCTATTCTTTTCCTCCTTTTTTTATTCATAACTCTCTATCGCAAAACGCGATATGTTTCTTTTATCAGAGCGGGGCCTAAGTTTGGCACATTCCTTGCAGTTACTTTATTTGTTATTTATTGAAGAACAACAGGCCTGTATTGTGAACATGAATGAAAACAAAAGAGAACGTAAATGAAATGGAGAAAAAAGTGAGTAAGACAGTGACAGCAAAACGGATGTTGGTATGCGGAATGGCAATTGTGTTGAGTTGTGCAGTACTTGCAGAAACGGAAACGCTTAACCCGGAACAAGCGGCAAAAGTTACGACTGTGGAAGACTCGGCGTTTTCGTTAACGACGTCTGCCTCCTTTATGAGCAAGTATATCTGGCGCGGCCAATTGCTGAATGATGACTATGTATTCCAGCCGTCGGCGGCAATAGGTTATGGCAACCTGACCGCATCATGGTGGGGCAACGTGGATATGACCGAATACCACAAGGACGCGGGCGGAAATGATAACCAGTGGGAGTTTACAGAACATGACTGGACCATAGGGTATGCCAATACCATTCCCGGCATTGATTTGCTGAAGTATTCGGTTGGCGCGATTTATTACTATTTTCCGAGTTTGACCGATGATGGCGATACAGTTGAAGCGTATGCGGGATTGGGGCTGGATGTTCCGCTTAGTCCGACGGTGACGATCTACCGCGATATTGACGAAGGCGATTGTACCTATGCCGCATTCAGCGTCAGCCATTCGATTGAATCCCTGTTTGAGTTGGCTCCGGATATGCCGGTTGGTATGACCGCGTCGGCCAGTGTTGGGTGGGGCAATAAGGCATATAATAAGTTCTACTGGAGCGGACTTGACGACAGTGCATTAAATGATCTGACGATGTCGGTTGGATTTCCAATCCCCGTGATGGGATGGACGCTGACGCCGAGTGTTAACTATGTGACCTTACTGGATAGCGATGTGCGCGCTGCGGATTCTTACAGGACTTACAGCGGCAACAATGACAGCGATTATGTCTTTACCGGCATAACGCTTTCGAGAACGTTTTAATTGAATTGATCAATTGGAAAGGAATAGAATATGAAACTGAATTTTAAAATAAACAGTCGAATTTTTGGGTTCGGAATTTTGCTGTTCATGCTGATGGCTGGGGCAGTGCTGGCGGAAGAAACCGCCACCGCTCTGGCTGCTGACCCGGTGGCTGCGGCAGCTCCGGTTTTGACCGTGGATACAGGCGATACCGCCTGGGTGCTGATCAGTTCGGCGCTGGTGATGTTGATGACGCCGGGGCTGGCTTTCTTTTATGGCGGGTTGGTACGCAGAAAAAATTATCTTAACGTACTGATGCAGTGTATGGTTATTTTGGCCGCGTTGAGCGTGCAGTGGGTTGTCTTCGGTTACAGTCTTTCTTTTTGTCCGGGCAGCAAGTGGATTGGTGGGCTTGACTGGATGATGCTCAAGGGCGTTGGTCTTGAACCCTATGGAGATTATTCGGCGACGATTCCGCATCAGGCTTTTATGATTTTTCAGGCGATGTTTGCGGTGATTACCCCGGCGCTGATTATCGGGGCATTTGCCGAGCGCATGAAGTTTTCCGCCTTTCTTGTCTTTACCCTGCTGTGGGCGACGTTTGTGTATGACCCCGTGGCGCACTGGGTGTGGGGTGTAGGCGGATTGCTTCGGGATATGAGTTGGATGGGGCTCCCCGGATTTGCGCTGGACTTTGCCGGCGGTACGGTGGTGCATGTCAATGCCGGTATTGCAGCACTGGTGACGGCATTAATTATTGGAAAACGAAAAAACATTGATAAGTATCCGATTCCGCCGCATTCACTGCCGTTTAGCGTGCTGGGTGCATCATTACTGTGGTTTGGCTGGTTTGGCTTTAATGCGGGCAGTGCCCTCAGCGCCAATGGACTTGCGGTCAATGCGTTCGTGGTGACGCACACTGCGGCTGCGGCTGCGGCTTTGACCTGGGCCTTGATTGACTGGCGTATTCATGGCGCCCCGACGATGCTGGGTACGATTTCTGGCGCGGTGGCAGGATTGGTTGCCATCACTCCAGCGGCAGGTTTTGTCGGTATCGGGAGCGCATTGATCATTGGCGTTTTGGTGAGCGTATTTTGCTTTGCCGCGGTCAGCTATCTCAAACCTAAATTGGGATATGATGACTCGCTGGATGCGTTTGGCATACATGGCATCGGCGGCCTCTGGGGTGCACTGGCGACAGGTTTATTTGCGTCTAAGGTGATTAACCCCGCCGGCGCCGATGGACTTTTCTTCGGAAATCCCAAGCAATTCCTGATTCAGGTTGCTGCGTGCCTGATTACCATTAGTTATGCGTTGATCGTAACCTGGATACTGTACAAAATTGTTGATGCGGTCATTGGCGTTCGAGTAACCGAAAAAGAAGAGGCGATTGGGCTTGATTTAACGCAGCACAACGAAAACGCCTATACCATACTTGAATAACCTAAAAACGATAGGAGATAAAACAGATGAAAATGATTATAGCGATTATTCAGCCGCATCGTCTTGAAGCGGTCAAAGAAGAGCTTTACAAAGTAGAAGTGAACCTGATGACGGTGTCAGAAGTGCTTGGCCACGGAAGACAGAAAGGGATTGCCGAAGTTTACCGCGGATTTAAGGAAACCGGCAACCTGCTTCGGAAGATTCGCCTTGATATTGCGGTCAATGAGAGTTTTGTTCAGCCTACCATTGATGCCATACGAAAAGGCGCCAAGACGGGCGAAGTCGGCGACGGCAAGATTTTTGTCCTTGATTTAGCAGAGTGTGTCCGTATCCGAACTGGCGAAACCGGAGTGCTGGCTATCGGCTAAAAAAAGTGCTACATTTTTGTTACAGGAAGCATGGTGAAGCGACAAGATTGTTTCTTCGCCATGCTATGTTTATTTCTCTTTCCATAATGTAACTCTCGAAATTAGTTGAGGTTACATAAAAAGCGGCGGTGTTTTCTTGTTCCGGTTAGTCAGATCGAGATCAATCATGTCATGCGTGGAGTGTGTTTGCTTTTTTCTGCTGCTTGGATTTGCGACCTGTCTTCCCGCAATTATATCTCCGGCGGGGTTGGCGGGCGGGGGACCAATACGAAAACTACAAATTTGTATAAATCTGCCTCATAAATCACAAATGTGTTGATTGGCGGTGTGGTGCGAAAACTTTTAATCCTTCTGTAACTTGTTTTTTTTATTCAAGTTATGAAAGATGCGGCAAGATTTTGCTGTTTGGCACACAATATGCACTATGTAAGCCCGTAAAGTTTTCTGTAAACGTGTTGGTTCGTCCGTAAATCGCAGCTTGTTAAATGTCATACATACGGTAGGGGAGTCATAAAAACCAACATTTATTTTGGGTTCGGCGTTTTTGGTGTTCTTCATGCAGGCCGACTTCGACGTTGTCGGAGTCGGCCATATTGAATCTCGAAAGGTGCGCCCCATAGCGGCCCTTTAAAAAAGACTTTTTTGGTTGGGTATAGGTCTGAATATTAAAATTAGGGTGTTCGGATTTTACGACAACTCTTTGCGGCAATACAGGATTTATTTGGACTTGCCGTAAAGTGTAATTATAATGGAAAGTTGCTTAAAAGGCGGATTTACACAGTGTGAATCTCCCGGGCAATGGAAATAGAAACGTGGTATTTTTGTTGGAGAAACTGTAAATGGAGACACCAAAGTGTACCTCAGAAGTTTTTGGGGCGAATGTGTTCAATGACGCCGTGATGCGTGAGCGGCTGCCGAAGAACACTTACAAGTCCTTTGTTCAGGCTCGCAACGGGCATCAGGAGATGACCCCTGCGGTGGCCGATGTGATCGCCAATGCGATGAAAGATTGGGCTATCGAAAAAGGCGCTACGCATTATTGTCATTGGTTTCAGCCGATGACGGGATTAACCGCTGAAAAGCACGACGCATTTATCAGCCCTACGGCCGATGGAAAAACGATTCTTGAATTCAGCGGTAAAGAGCTGATCAAGGGCGAACCGGATGCATCTTCGTTCCCGTCGGGCGGACTTCGCGCGACGTTTGAAGCCCGCGGTTATACCGCCTGGGACATTACTTCGCCTGCGTTTGTTCGTGAAACGGGCAAATGTACGGTGTTGTATATTCCGTGTGCATTTTGCAGCTATACCGGCGTAGCGCTGGACAAAAAGACCCCGCTTCTGCGTTCGATGGAAGCCTTGGGTAAGCAGGCGGTTCGTGTACTCAAAGCCTTGGGTGATAAGGAAGTCAAGTCCGTTGGTGCGACATTGGGTCCCGAGCAGGAATACTTCCTCGTTGATCGCAGATTCTTCGAAAAGCGACTGGACCTTTTGCTGGCCGGACGGACGCTGTTCGGCGCCCCGTCGCCGCGCGGACAGGAAATGGAAGATCATTATTTTGGTTCGCTGCATGAACGTGTCGCCAGCTATATGAATGAAATCAACAATGAATTGTGGAAGCTTGGCGTTTCGGCCAAGACCCAGCATAATGAGGTGGCGCCAGCCCAGTACGAACTGGCTCCGATTTTTGCGACGGTCAATGTGGCGACCGACCACAATCAGCTCACGATGGATACGATGCAGAAAGTCGCCTTGCGGCATGGATTTGTGTGCCTGCTTCATGAAAAGCCTTTTGCCGGCGTCAATGGATCGGGCAAGCATAACAACTGGAGCATGAGTACCGATACCGGCACTAATTTGTTGGAACCGGGCAATACGCCGCACGACAATATGGTGTTTCTGGTTTTCCTGTGTGCTGTAATTCGCGCGGTCGATAAGTATTCAACGATTTTGCGAGCTACGGTTGCCGCTCCGGGCAACGACCACCGTCTCGGCGCCAATGAAGCTCCTCCAGCGATTGTCTCGATCTTTCTGGGCGACCAACTAAATGATATTTTTGAACAGTTGGCTACCGGCAAGGCCAAAAGCAGCAAGCAGGGCGGCGAGATGAAAATCGGCGTAACCACGCTGCCGCCTCTGCCCAAAGATACCACTGACCGCAACCGTACAAGCCCATTTGCCTTTACCGGCAACAAGTTTGAATTCCGTATGGTTGGTTCGTCGCAGTCTACCGCCGGGCCGATGTTTGTGCTGAATACGATTGTAGCCGATGTGCTGCTGGAATTTGCCGATCAGCTTGAAAAGAGTAAAAATATTACGGCCGATGTCCAGAAGTTAATTCAGAAGATTGCGAAGGAACATAACCGTATTGTCTTTAATGGCGATAATTACACCGAAGAATGGGCCAGTGAAGCCGCCAAGCGCGGTCTGCCCAATATCCGTTCCTGTGTCGATTCGATTAAAACAATCTATAGCCCGGAACACATCAAGCTGTTCGACAGGCACAAAGTTCTCAATAAATCTGAATTGCACGCGCGGATGGAAATTCTGCTGGAAAACTATGCCAAGACGCTGAACATTGAAGCGATGACCATGCTGAGCATCGGCCATCGTCAGATTCTTCCGGCGGCGATTGGATTTGCCGGTAAGGTTGCCTGTTCGCTAAATGGTTCAGTAACTGCAGGTGTGAAAGCGCCTATCCAGAAAGCATTGCTGGAGAAAGTCAATGACCGGATTAGCCAACTTAGCGATGCTCTTGGTTTACTTGATAAGGCGGTTGCCGTTGCCAAGAAAGCGGATAATGCTGAAAAGAAAGCCGATGCATACAAAGATAAAGTCGTCCCAGCCATGGTTAAAGTTCGTGAGTTTTCCGACGAACTGGAAACGCTTGTCGATGCGGAGATGTGGCCTCTGCCGAGCTACGCTCAGATGCTGTTTATACGTTAGAATTAGTCGACAAACAACTGTAGTATTGCGGGGTATAAACAAGCCCTGCCGGATGAAATCACGCCGGCAGGGCTTTTTGTCGCTATGAATGGGCGGGAAAAAAGGTCTTTTTAGTACTGATAAACCCTATTTTAGATGTTTACTTGTTGACTTTTCTGCTTTTCCTTATTAAACTATTCCGAATTTTGTAAACCCAAAATTAAAGAAATAACAACAGTGAGGCAACGAAGAATGAATTTGATACCTGAAGATCAGGGTCTTTATGAGTCACGGCATGAGCACGATGCCTGCGGGATTGGCGCGGTGGTTAATATTGATGGGCGCAAAGACCATGCAATCCTGGAACACGCTAAGCAGGTTCTCTTGAATCTGCATCACCGCGGAGCGGCCAGTGCTGACGATGTTACCGGCGATGGGGCGGGCATTTTATTCCAAATGCCGCATGATTTTTTAGTCGCAGAATGCAACATACTTGGGATTGGGTTGCCGGAACCTGGGAAATATGCAGTTGGAATGGTTTTTGGGTCTAAAAATGACGTTTTTCGAGCCAGAACCGAGGCGATGCTGGAAAAGGCGATAGATCACCATGGAATGACAGTTCTCGGCTGGCGTGAAGTCCCTTATAAGAATGATTGTCTCGGCCCAATAGCCCTTCAAGCCGAGCCGACAATCCGTCAGATTTTCGTCGACGGAAACGGTCTTTGCGATGAAGACCTTGAACGTCGCCTGCTTTTAGCTCGCAAAAGAGCCGAAAAGCAGGTTTCCCTTACGATGGGCAAAAACGGT
>CAZVXR010000093.1:0-4747 GCA_964630865.1 uncultured Pirellulales bacterium
TTCGAAACCGAGACAGGCATAGATCCCAATGGACGGACAGAAACTATCCAGGATCGAGCCTTTTTTCAATTTTTCCAGAAACAAGGCGATAACTGGTTGAATTCGATAAAGAACAATAAAGTCTATCCCAATCGCTGGAACCAATCCGGCGGACCGGAAATACTCTCTATGCTATACCACAAAGGCGAAGGCTGCAATGTGTTGTTTGCAGACGGCCATAGTGAATATGTCCCGTCAAACGAAATTCACCATCTCCGCTGGACGGCAGACGCAAACAGCATGAATTAGAACAACGTAAGGACGTTTTTTCAGTGGAAAAAGAAAAAACGGAGAGGGGGGGATTCGAACCCCCGGTACTCTTACGAGCACACTGGTTTTCGAAACCAGCTCGATCAGCCGCTCCGACACCTCTCCATCTTATTATTTTATAAGGGGTTACATACTTCGCAAAAATAAAAACCGCAACAGACCCCGACAAAACACTCGCGTACTCTACACGCATTGGGACAATACTGCAAGAGAATTAGGAGAAAGATTGCGATTTTCAGCCGCAACGAACAACCTAAGCCCGCCAGCTGCGGCCATCCTTTTGCAGCAAAGCATCCGCCGCCCCAAACGCCGCTTGTCCAGCGACATATCGGAACAATTTTTTGCCCCCTTTCGCCCAATAATCCAGCACAGGCTGAACAATCTGCCATGACAAAACGACGCTATCCTGTCGTGTAAACAGCATTGGGTCGCCCGTCATGCAATCCAGCAGCAGCCGCTGATACGCCTCCGGCATTTTCATCCCGAATACCGTTTGATAATCGACCGCCAGCTTAAGCCCGCTCATACAGAGCTTCGACCCCGGACGCTTGGCCTGCAAACTCAGATACATCCCCTCTTCCGGCTGAATCTGAAACCGCAGCGTATTGGCCGCAAAGGCGTCAAGTCCCGCCACACCAAACATCGAATGCGCCACAGGCCGAAAGGTAATTACAATTTCAGTCATCCTGCGATCCATCCGCTTGCCGGTCCGCAGATAAAACGGCACGCCCTTCCATCGCCAATTGTCAATCGTCAGTTTCGCCGCAAGAAATGTTTCAGTCTGCGAATCTGCCGGAACGCCCTCTTCCTCACAATAGCCCTGCAACCGCTCGCCGTTGACTTGCCCCGGCCCATATTGACCCGCGACAACACAGCGATCAATTTCATCTTCGGTAAACGGATGAATACAGCGAAGCAATTTGGCTTTTTCGTCACGGATGCAGTCGGCCTCAAATGACGCTGGCGGCTCCATCCCCACCAATGAAACCAATTGCAGCAAATGATTTTGAAACATATCCCGCATCGCACCGCTCTTGTCATAATAGCCGGCACGATGTTCAACCCCAACGCTTTCGGCAATGGTAATCTGAATATGGTCGATAAAATTCCGATTCCACAGCGGCTCAAAAATACTGTTGGCAAATCGAAATATCAGCAGATTCTGCACCGTCTCTTTGCCCAGGTAGTGATCGATACGGTAAATCTGTGATTCGTCAAAACAGCGATGCAGTCGGCTGTCCAGTTCTTTCGCGCTATGCAGGTCGTCGCCGAACGGCTTTTCAACAATCATCCGAATATGTTGCATTCGCCCCGTCGCCGCCGGACATGAAAGATTGCTTTCACGCATCCGGTCAATCACCGCTCTATATAAAAACGGCGGCAGCGACAGATAAAATATCCGACAGCCCTGTATTGTGTAGCGTTCGTCAAGTTCCGTCAGTCGCTCCTGAATCCGCAGGTAAAATGCAAGGTCGTCATAGTCGCCGGAACAAAAAAACAGCCGCCCCAGAAAATCCTGCGCACCGGCCAAATCCTCGCCGGCATCAGAAAGAGAACGCTTGACCATATCCCGAAATGTGTCATCCGAGTAGACGCTCCGCCCACATCCAACCAGATAAAAGCCACCCGCCAATAACTCACGGCGATACAACTGATAAAGACTTGGATACAACTTGCGGCAGGCTAAGTCCCCGCTGGCGCCGAATACCACCAGCGACACGGGCCCGGCCGCCGTTTCCGCACAAATCATATCCCAATTGTCAGCTATCGCCTCAACCCGCCGCATCGGTTCTCCAGCAAGAAAGAAGTCATACTATAGTCAGCCGCCAGAGACAAATCGTCATTCCCGCGCAGGCGGGAATCCATCGTAAGCATGCCTCGGCTAAAGAGAGAATCCTTAAACCTACACAGGCTCAAATTCCTCTTTGCCGGCGCCGCATTCCGGACATACCCAGCCATCCGGAATATTCTCAAACGTCGTCCCGGGCTCTATGTCATTATCCGGGTCGCCCTTAGCAGGGTCATAAATGTAGCCGCACATCAAACATCGATACTTTTTCATTGCTTACTCCTGTATTTCCAAATCTGTTTTCTTTAACGACATTGTCTTTTACTGCCAAAACCACACGGAGTCAAGGATTTCCAAATCAAAAAACAACCTTAATGAACTGTTCCGGATCGATCCGAAAAAACGCGTCCCTGCCTTCAAAAAAACCGTGTTCTAAAATTAAGTGAATATTCAAATCCGTCCAACTGACCGATTGCCCCGTATCCAGCCGCTCGGCGGTCGTTATCCGTTTTTCATATCGTCCCGCATGCGGCCACGGACAGACGATAAATCCCTTATAATCTTCGCTTTTAACCCGCAATACCGCGCTGGCCTGGACCCAGTTGCCCATCCATGGACGCGCCAAATCCCGCAATTCCTGCATCCGCGCGGCAACCTGGACAGCAGTGTATCCCAGTGCATTCAGCGCAGCCGCATCCGCGGAAATCACCTCCGCAGACGACCTTAAATCGGAGCCCATAAATCCGCCCGCGGCCAGCTTGCCCGAACGCAGCATCGCTTCCAGATTTTTATCCTGCGGCGACTGTTTCATTGCGACCCTGCCTTATGAAAACTTGTCATAATAGATATTCTTTTCCGACATCCCAAGCCCGATCAAAACTTTAATGGAAGCGTCAATCATTCCCGGACTGCCGCACAAATACCCCTCGTGTCCGCTCAAGTCCGTAAAATTCTTTCTAACCGCATCCGTAACCAGCCCGGTTTGTCCCTGCCAATTATCTTCCGGCGACGGCTTACAAACAACGGGAACAAACTTGAAAGCCGATAAATTCTTTTCGAACTCGGCCATCTGTTCGTGTAAATACAAATCGCGGACGCCATTGCCGCCGAAGAAATACTCGGCCTTGCGGGTCGAGCCGACATTTCGCATTTGATGCAATATCGATACAAACGGCGCCATACCGCTGCCGCCGGCAATAAAAACCATCGGCGACTGCGTATCGCTTAACCGAAACTCGCCATACGGCCCGACCAATTCCACCGCATCGCCTGCCTTAAGGTAATCAAACATCCACGTCGTACAAATACCGTTGGGAACCCGCCGCACAATCAAATCAATAAACCGATTATCCTTCGGGTCGGAGGCTATCGAATACGCTCGACTAACCTCTTCTATGCCTTTTTTGTATACCGGACAGGCAATCTGCACATAATGACCCGCCGTAAAATTCATCGTCGCAGGCTCAACCAACTGAAACCGAAACCGCTTGGTATCATAAGTCAAATTCGTTGCTTCGGCAAATCTCGCCTGATATAGACGAATATCAAACAGCGCCGCTGGAATTTCGATTGACAACCCTTTTTTGACCTTAACCTGACACGAAAGCCGAATATTGTCCTTTTGTTCCTGCGGATTTAAAAACGGCGTTTCCGTCGGCAGCAGCGGACCGGCTCCATCCAGCACTTTGCATTTGCAAACCCCACACGTTCCGCGTCCGCCGCAGGCGCTGGGCAGAAAAATCTTTTCCGCTTTCAAACTGGCCAGCAGAGACTTGCCGCCTTCGACAGTCAGCTCTTTTTTATCATTGATGACAATCTTGCACGGCCCATAATTTTGAAACGTTTTCTCACTGAGAACCAAAAGCAACGCCAGCCCTGCTGCAATACCGCTGATAACCAAAACTGAAATAAAAAGCTCAGCCATTTATTGCAGCACTCCGGTAAACCCAACAAAAGCCAGTGCCATAATCCCCGCGATAATCAGCGTAATGGCCGGCCCACGCAAACCAGCAGGAATCTTTGACTCATCCAGTCGCTGGCGGATCCCAGCCATCGCCGCAATCGCCATCATCCAGCCAACCCCGCAGCCAAAACCAAACCCCGTCGATACAATCAGTGAATAGCCGCGAACCACCATCCACAAGACCGCACCCAAAATCGCGCAATTGACCGTAATCAGCGGCAGAAAAATCCCCAGCGCCAGATACAGCGACGGCGAATACCGGTCCAGGACCATCTCAAGAAACTGCACAAACGCTGCGATAATAATAATAAACAGGATAAACTGGTAAAACTCCAGTTTGAGCGGAACCAGTACCCACCAGTACGCCATCCAGTTTAGAACCGTCGTACAAGTCATCACCAAAACCACTGCCGCGCCGAGTCCAACCGCCGTTTTAATCTCTTTCGAAACAGCAACAAACGAACACATCCCAAGAAAATAACTCAGCAGGATATTCTGCGTAAAAACCGCCGCAAAGCAGGTTACCACCGCCAGCCAGACTTCAGAACTGATTGAGCCGGATGGAAAAAGTATCATTTCTTTTGCCCTTTCACATCGATCGAACGGCAAATCCACAAGACCATCGCCAGCACAAAAAATCCCGCCGGCGGCATCACCATAATAATCCATTTATCCCACTGCGTCGA
>CAZVXR010000094.1:0-2912 GCA_964630865.1 uncultured Pirellulales bacterium
CCAACTGCATTGGAATAGCCGGTTGCCGTATAGGTCAGGTGGTCAATAGTATGTCCATTGCCGTCAAAAACGCCGGAAAATTTGGTAGTGGTATTGCCTATTGGTGTTACCGTAACCCCGGCCAGGTCGATATTGGCCGTCATGATAAAAGACAGCCCCCAGTGGGCAGGCGTGGAGGATAATTGTTGGTAATCAGCGACATTCGCTATTTGATACGGGTTGCCTGCCGACCCATTGCCACTGCCGGAATAGGCCAAAAGATTGCCACTGATACAAAGAACTGCCGCTAAGAATGTACCTTTAAATTTCATCATACCCTCCGATTTTGAAATCATTTCACTCTGACACAGCCTTATTTTCTAAAGCAGTTAACCATTATAGCTTTATGACCGGAAATGTCAAGAAAAAAGGCATGAATTACAGGGTATGGGAAGGGGCATCGTATTGCCTAAAAATACCCGGTATTTGAACAGATTTATGCCAATTGTGGCGTTTTATCGGCGGGTTGTTCGAGGTTGTACTGTCGGACTTTGGCGTAGAGGGTGGCGCGGGTGATGCCCAGCAGCGAGGCGGCGCGGGTTTTTTGCCAGCCTGCTTCGTCTAAGGCCCGGCGGACGAGTTCTTTTTCGGCTTTTTCGAGTGAAAAATCCCGCATTGATGCCGCGTGACCGCTTTGTGGGAGTACTTTTTCGTCGGCATCGATGGACTCCGGCTCAAAGAACAGGTTGTCGGTGCCGATGCGTTCGCCGGATTCCAGCAAAATTGCCCGCTCAATTACGTTGCGCAATTCGCGGACATTGCCGGGCCAGGGGTGTTTGAGCAACATTTCCGCGGCCAGTTTGGTCAGACCCTTGATTCTGCCTTTTTTTTCCGGGCAGATCGCGGATTGCCGGATAAAATACTGGGCCAAAAGCAAGATATCTTCCTTGCGGGTTTCCGCTCGCAGGGGCGACAGCGTAATCGGGCAAACGGCCAGACGATAATACAAATCCTGCCGAAATTTGGCTTGTCGGACTTCATTGGACAGATTGCGGTTGCTGGTTGCGATAATGGTTGCTTTGCATTCCATGTCGTGGATGCCGCCGACCTTGCGGAACGTTTTTTCCTGAATGACCCGCAGTATCTTGGCTTGTAAGTCCAGCGGCATTTCGCTGATTTCATCGAGAAAGATTGTTCCATCGCAAGCCAGTTCGAGTAAGCCTGTTTTTTCACGGTCGGCGCCCGTAAATGCGCCTTTGACATGGCCGAATAGTTCGCTTTCCAGCAGGTTGGCGGTCAGGGCTGCGCAATTAATGGCGACAAATTTTTTGTCCGCTCCGTGCCGCAGGGTGTGAACCGCCTGGGCGGCCAGTTCTTTGCCGGTGCCGGTCTCGCCGACAATCAAAACCGGATTGCAGCAGCTTTGCGATACCAAGCGAATCATCTTCAACGTTTTATTCATCGCCTGACTGCGGCCGACAATGGATACCGACGGCGGGCAGTGTTCGGCGAAGTAAGGGTCGTTTTCCAGTACTGGGGCGTGGATATTTTCAGATTGCTTGAGGATTTGGCCGAGCTTTTCGATGTTTCCGGCGTCAGGAATATAATGCGTAACTCCCAAGGCGAGGTAATCAACCGGATTGCAATCGGAGCAGACGCTGCCGATGACAATGACGGGGGTTTTCCAGTTTCGCAGCGCCAGCGTTTCCATAATGGTGCGAATCTGTGCAAAAGACATATCCGAACCGAGTAAAATGATTTCGGGTTCGGCACGGTCAAGCAAATCGGGCAGGTCGTTCAATTCGTCAACGGCAAAAAGCCGTGGTGTAAAGTGTCTGGCCAGTTGCTGAATCTCTTGTTGTCTCGATACAACCAGAATCGACTCTATTTCCATTGTTTGCGCTCTCAGGGATTTTATAATTCCATAAAATTAAACTTGCTACGGAATAATTTCGGCAAAAACCCATTAGCGTCTTTAATTTTTTATCGGACAGTCCAATAAAAACTTAAGAACTTTTTTTAATTTATTTTAATTATCAGCCCTCCATGTCGAAACATCCTATTATAGGACGCTTTTTGGCATCGATATGCTCCATGGCTATCTTTTATACGGAAATTTTTTCCGCATACGGGTGTTTTTTGAGTTGAAATGTTTTTTTTCAAAACGTATCTTGCGTGATGGTAATGGAATACGAGCGGTCTGGTGCGGTTTGAATCTACAGTGGCATTGAAATTGCATTTTGAAAGACACGCGGGAGAATCTTTATTCTGCGTGTGCGGTATATTGGAATAAAAGATTAAATATATATGGAGTTTTACGATGTCGGTGTCATTAGGTGTTACTGCTGTCAATACAAGACCCTCTTCCAGGACGGCGGGCAAGTCTCAAGGTGATATTGCCCCGGACCGAACATCTGAGGCTATGGCTTCCGGACCGTCGCTTGATAGTGGAGTTGGCGTGTCCGATACCAGCAAAGGGAATCCTTTCTCTAATGCACTGAAAAAGCGGTTATTGTCCCAAATTTCCCAAGACAGCGATGAAGGGTTATCGTCCAAGCAGGAACAAAAGGTAAAAATCAAAAGTCTGCCGCCGCAAGAGGCTAAGACAAAAGAGAAAGCATCCGAGTTGGTTTATGCAATGGCGGTTGTGCCGTCACTGGTTCAGACGCGGATGGATGTTACAATAAAATTTAAGGCTGCTCCTTTGCAGCAGGCAATTGTGCCTTCACAGCAGCAAACCAGTCAAAAACAGCCATTAAGTTTGCCGCAACAGGGAGAAAAAAACAGCGAACAGGCTCCCAAATCAATCCCTCAGGCGATGCCATCCCTGCAGGCGACAGTGAAGAAAAATGTTGCCCAAGCGGCACCGGAGGTTAAAGCGGAGTCGGCTGCGGCTGAGAAAATAACTCCGAAAATCGAAACAAAGCCGATAC
>CAZVXR010000095.1:0-4101 GCA_964630865.1 uncultured Pirellulales bacterium
CGAGACTTATTTACTGATTCGGAAGAAGTCTATACAGAAGGGTTACATTTTGTTAAACAACAATGGACATTGGCTGTATAATACCATACATGAGCATCTGATAGTCAAAAGCTGACGAACAGATGTTCGTTTAAGTTATCACTGTTTAAAGGACGTTGATGCAGTTCGTTTCACAAAAGCTTTAAAAACAATCATTTGTTTTTAGGAGTATTATATGAGCATGATTTTAAGCAGACGCGGTTTTGTTAAAGGCGCAATAGGTCTGGCTGCTTTTCCCTATGTGGTCAAGGCGTCAGCTTTGGGCGGCAAGGGTCGAACTGCCCCGAGCGAGCGTGTGAATATGGGCTTCATCGGCCTGGGGGGCCAAGGCGCCGGGCATCTTATCGGAGGCGCATGGACGTATGTCCCCGGCGGATATATTGCCAGGGATGACGTGCAGGTCACGGCCGTTTGCGATCTCCGCCGCGAACGCCTTACCCCTGCCTGGCAGCGGTGCAACCAGGTCTATGCGGAGCGGTTTGGCCGGCCGGGGTATGATGATGTGAAGGCTTATAATGATTTCCGAGAACTTCTGGCCCGTACGGACATTGATGCCGTGCTGGTGGCGCTGCCATATCACTGGGCTGCCCCTATGTCCATTATGGCGATGCGGTCGGGTAAGGATGTCTATTGCGAAAAACCCATCGCTATTACGGTTCGTGAGTCTCAGGTTCTCGTAGAGACGGCCCGTCGGTATGGTCGTATCTACCAGGCTGGGACACAGCAACGGTCGGAGTACGGCGGCAAATTCCGGCAAGCATGCGAACTTGTCCGCAATGGCCGCATCGGGCAGCTCAAAGAGGTCTATGCTTATCGGCTGCCCGGGGCGTTTTTGCCCAGTCCGTGGACATCGGATCAATCGAAACCTGTACCAGAGGGATTTGACTGGGACCTTTGGCTTGGACCGCTGCCGTGGCGGCCGTACAATGGTGAGACGGGCCACACGTTACCCGGCCTGTTCATCGGCGACGTCAACTGGAGTCCGCACCATTATGACATCATTCAATGGACGGTGAATCCCGATCCGCTGGCTCCGATTGAAATAGAGTACGAAAACGGCAATATCCATTACCATTACACAAACGGTGTCATAGTGCATTCGACTGCTTATCCCGACGAGCCGGTCGGCTACGAGGGCGGAGCATGTTTCGTCGGTACCGCCGGCAGGATTGCAGTCGATCGCAATAACATCGTTTCTTACCCGGCTAAAATTCTTAGAGAACCGCTGCTGCCCGATGACGAGCGCGTTTATCACGCCGACAACCATTCAGAGAATTTCTTAGATTGCATACGCAGCCGAAAGGCGACTATCTGTAATCCCCAGACAGCCGCTTACACCATGAATGTCATCCTTGCCGGCGGTATCAACCTGGCACTGAAACGCAATCTTCGCTGGGATCCGGCCAAGCTTCAATTTGTAGGTGATCAAGCAGCGAATCGACTTCTGTCATATACGCCGCGTTCACCGTGGATTCTCTAAGGGATTGCCGAATAAACATTGCTCTGACAAATGAAAGGTCGCTCATGAAGAATAACGTTTTCAATCATCTTATTGTTATTGTCGGGCTGATCATGACGACGGTTTGCACAGCCTGGTCCGACGAGGAACAAACTCTGATTGCGGTTCTGCAATCAAACGCCGGTGTTGTCGAGAAATGCGACGCATGCAAGCAGTTGAGAATTTGCGGCACGGCCCAATCCGTTGGGGCTCTGTCGGCCATGCTGGGTGACGAGCGCGTGGGGCATGCTGCCCGATACGCACTGGAAGGTATGCCGTACGAAGAAGCGGACGCTGCGCTGCGCGATGCCGTGGGCAAGACTTCGGGCGGGATTAAAGCCGGCCTGATTGATTCGATAGGCTGGCGCCGCGATGAGACGGCGGTGGAACTGCTTAGGCCCTTATTGTCGGATTCAGATACATCCGTCGCGATATCAACAGCTTCGGCACTGGGTCGGATAGGCGGAGCTGAAGCCGAAGCGGTGCTGGTCAAGGCATGCGGCACGACCGGCGGCAATGTCAGGATTGCGGTCTTAGATGCGCTTTTGCGCTGCGCCGAAAACCATCAGAATGCGGGTGACAATTCGGGCGCAGCGGCGCTTTACCGTAACATGATGGAGGCAGACACTTCCACCGCGATTTACGCGGCCGCCTGGCGGGGATTGGTTCTTTCGGACAGCAATCAACGCCCAGAACTTGTCGTCAAAGCCCTCCTTAAAGGCGATGACTCACTTCAGCGTGTCGCGATTAAGCTGGTACGGGAAGTCAAGGACGAAAACTTGGTTAAAAGTTGTCTTAAAAAGTGGGATTCCCTTTCCGCCGCGGCACAGTTGGCGTTACTGGATACTCACTTGCAGTTCGGTGATGAAGCCCTCGAAACGATGCGTATCGCAAGCCAAAGTCCGTACCCGGTGGTTCGGATTGCCGCATTGCAGGCAATGGCCGATTTGAGTAATCCTTCTTTGATTCCCGAGATGGTTTGCGCTGTGTCAAACAGTGGACCATCAGAAAAGGAAGCCGCCCGTGACGCATTGGAGCGCGTGCATGGTCCGGGTGTACAGGAAGCTCTCCTGACCTATCTCGACCAGGCTAAAACCGCGGAGAAAATTGAGGTGCTTATTGTGCTGGGCAGGCGCGGCAGCACCGATGTTGTGCCGTTTTTATTGAAAACCGCCGGCGCACCCGACCAAGCTGTCCGCCTTGCCGCGATGGAGTCGCTGAGTCGTCTGGCCGTCTCAGATTCTCTTGTGCCGCTGCTCGACCTGCTGGCAGGCTCGGAATCGGAACTCGACCGCAACGCGGCACTAAAGGCACTTTATGCCGTTTGTCAGGCCAGTCCCGACAAGGATGAGAGCGGACGCCTGGTTGTTGCAGCTATGAACCGCATGCCGGCGGCAGAACGACGTTATGTATTCCCTCTGCTGGCCAAGATTGCCACACCTGACGCTCTGATGGAACTGCAAAAGGCGACACAATGCGATGATAAACAACTCGTACAGGACGCCATTGGCGCACTGACACAATGGCCCAGTGCTGCTCCGGCTTCGAATCTTCTCGAAAAAGCCCGCAATAGTACAGATCCATACTTACGCATCCTCGCATTGCGTGGAGCGATTACCGTAGCCGGCCGTGAGCCGGATCTTTCAGCCCGTCTGGCAATCCTGCGAGAAGCACTTGCGATGGCTAACCGGACTGAAGAAAAAAGGCTGGCTCTAAGTCAATTAGGCCAGATTCCCAAGGCCGAGGCCATCGAGCTGTCGATGCAATATCTGGATGATTCAGCAGTTGCCAAGGAAGCCGCTTTGGCTGTATCTGGCCTCGCTGATCAACTTGTTTACGCCTCTCACAAAGAGACTCTGGAAGCAATGAAGCAAGTCCTTAAATCATCATCATCGCCTTCTATTGTACAGGCTGCTCAAAATATTCTTTCCAAATGTGAAATCCATATTCCAAACTTCCTGGTAACATGGCAAATCTCCGCACCGTACACCGCACAACAGGATCTTTTTGGTGTGCAATTTGCCCCCGAATCGAAGCATGGCGATATCATACCCTGGTTAACCATTGTAAGCGGGTCTTCTCAGGAACTACCTTATAATATTAACATCAAAAAAATGTTTGCCCAAGATAATTGTGCGGCATATTGTCGCACCAAGGTCTGGTCGGACGAGAACCGTCGGGTTCGAGTCGAAATCGGCAGTGACGACGGTTTTAAATTCTGGATCAATGGCAGGCTATTTGGAAAAAATAATACCGCACGCGGCTATCAGCCTTCTTTGGACGTTTTTGATGCGGAATTACAAAAAGGATGGAATCTGGTGATGATTAAAATCACTCAGCATAATGCAGGCTGGGAGTTCTCGGTGAAAATGACCGAACTGGACGGCTCGCCCATCCCCAATCTGTCGTCCAACGTGGATATCAAGGAAGAAGACCTTCCCGTGGTTTTCGAGCCGACTATTCCTGGTTCAGTTATGGATATCGAGGGGAGGCTGCAATTCGAGCGTGTTCGGATTGGTGATGTAACCTATGAGGCGGCTTCGGCCTTCGATGTTGATAACAAC
>CAZVXR010000096.1:0-2651 GCA_964630865.1 uncultured Pirellulales bacterium
GTACTTCCCAGGCGGTCGACTTAACACTTTTGCTTCGGCTGTAACTGTGTCAGAACACCTACAACCTAGTTGACATCGTTTAGGGCGTGGACTACCAGGGTATCTAATCCTGTTTGCTCCCCACGCTTTCGTGCATGAGCGTCAGGACAAGTCCAGTGTGCTGTCTTCACCTTCGGCGTTCCTCTTGATATCTACGCATTCCACCGCTCCACCAAGAGTTCCACACACCTCTACTTGCCTCAAGAAATGCAGTATGCCGAGCAATGCCTTGGTTAAGCCAAGGTATTTCACAAGACACTTACATTTCCGCCTGCGCACCCTTTAAGCCCAGTGATTTCGAATAACGCTTGTCACCTTCGTATTACCGCGACTGCTGGCACGAAGTTAGTCGTGACTTCCTCTGGGGCTGATCAACCTTACGGCTTTCTAGCCCCTGACAATAGTTTACATTCCGAAGAACTTCATCCTATACGCGGCATCGCTGGGTCAGGCTTTCGCCCATTGCCCAATATTCGTTACTGCAGCCCTCCGTGGAGGTCCGGGCAGTGTCTCAGTCCCGATGTGGCGGGTCAACCTCTCAGTCCCGCTACCCGTCGTCGCCTTGGTGGGCCATTACCTCACCAACTAGCTGATAGGAGATAGGCCACTCTCAGGTCGATAAATCTTTGATCAGCCGCCTCAAAGCCGCTGATATCATTCAGTATTACCGTCCCTTTCGGAACGCTATCCTGAAACCCAAGGTATGTTACCTATCTATTCCGCACCCTTTCGCCACTATATGATCTCAAGGTTACCCAATTGACCATACCGTTCGACTTGCATGTCTTAGCCATGCCGCCAGCGTTCATTCTGAGCCAGAATCAAACTCTTCAATTTGTATTCTTGACTTTTCCATCCTTGCGGATGGTTCATCTACTCAAAAAAACCAACTGTAAAACTCGCTCACTTAGCGAGAACGTTTGGCATTGCCGAAACTTGCGTTTCGACGTTTTTACCAACTTAAGATTCTGAAAGCTAAAAAGTGATACTTTCAAAACCCGCGTTCCCGCTGCTTTGTTTATGTGCATCAAACTGTTAACTTGTCAAAGAGCAATACGTTCCGACAAAAGCGACAATCCGTATCAATTTCACGAACTACTTGCCCTGTCGAAACAACTGACGGCCAATCCCAGTGGTGTTAGCCACAATTTCCTGTCCGTTACAGACGATACATCATAGCCAAAACTTTTTTGCCGTCAAGAAGTAATTTAAAAAATTCTTAACTTTTTTTGGCTCTCTGTTCCGTCTGGGTTTCAAAGAGTCAGGGAGTTTATCCATCCACCTATACCTTGTCAAGCGATTTTCTAACAATTATTTTTGTAAATCCCTAAGTCTATTTAATACAATTAGTTACGCTAACATAAATATTTTAAAACTGCACTGCATTATATATTTTTTGATTTTTTTTCATAGTAAAATACGCCTTGGGTGAACGCGAATGCTCGCTGCAAATAATTTTTCTTTTTTTATTGAGGTTTTCCCGCTTTGATTTTAGGGTAACAGATAATGAAATTCCATAGTCGGAGATGTCGCCATGAATAAAAACAAGGGTTTTGCCGCTATTTTGGGGCTATTAGTTGTTCTCGTTATCGCGATGATGGTCTATTTTCTGGATATCAAAGCCCTTTTTGGCCCATCGCAGCAGTATGTCAGCCGTCCCACACAGGAAGAAGACCGCCCCTGGCTGATGGAAGACCTCCTGGTTGCCGCAGATAAAACCGTCCCCCCGCCCCGCCGCGGCCAGCCGGAATTGCTGAAAATAATCAACCTGCAGGGCGATGTTCAGCGTAACAACGCCCCGCGAGGCCGTATCGCTTTGACTTTTTCGAAAGATCGCCGCATTCTGGCCGACTGGTCAACACAGTATAACGATGAAAAGAAAACGCACTCCATACATTCGCTGATAAAAGGCAACATCGTCCCGGACAAAACCTATTCCGACGACAAAGGCAGCGATCCATCGCGGCTGTATTTCTACGCCAAAGGCGCCTACACCCAAACCACGCAATCCGCCGACAACACAACACAAACTGAAACGGGTACCGCGTACATAATGGGCTGGCTGCGTCCGGACAATACCGCCGAGGGTACAATTACAATTACCACAGACCAAAGCTGGTCGGCCGTATATTCTTTCAATACCACATCACAGTCAAAACCATAGAATTCCATGAGTATCACTGTATCCATGAACAAAACACAAAAGCGAGTTCATCATATTGAAATACAAGGTAATCGGACAATCTATTCCGCCGCCGCATGGCCGGGCTGGACAGATATTATCAACACGCTGACAGCGTTCGCAGTTATCGCCCTGCTTCTGGGATTATTTCTTTTCTTTGGATACCAGATTGAACGTGCTTTCGGCCAATTAACTCCGTTTGATTGGTTCAATACTATTCTGGCCGCGATTGTCGGCGGAGGTCTTGATCCATTTTTCACAATTGTTCTTGTTTTTCTTGCGACATTGACACCATTTTATTTTATATATCAAATCAGTCCCAAGCAGTTCTGGATTGAAAACGGTACGCTGGTTCATCAAATCCAATATTTAGGACTAATTAACCGAACTCGTAGAATTTCTTTCGACTCTATTTATGAAATAAAAATTT
>CAZVXR010000097.1:0-5547 GCA_964630865.1 uncultured Pirellulales bacterium
TCTCGACGGCGTTTTCTGACGCTGATGGCTGGCGGTCCAGCGGCCTTTTTTATCGTTCCCCGGCATGTCCTTGGCGGGGCGGGCTTTATAGCTCCGAGTGAAAAACTCAATGTGGCAGTTATCGGTACCGGGATG
Source organism: uncultured Pirellulales bacterium (assembly GCA_964630865.1). Lineage (GTDB taxonomy): Bacteria > Planctomycetota > Phycisphaerae > Sedimentisphaerales > Anaerohalosphaeraceae > Anaeroglomus. The sequence goes on from CAZVXR010000097.1 coordinate 136, forward strand.
CAGGGAATTCGGGATATCAAGAATCTGCTTGGTTATAAGGATATTCAGGTTTCGGCCATCTGCGATGTCAGCCAAATCAGTCATTATACGGGGCCTTATGAGGGCAGAAAAGCCGGTCGCGGACCCGCTATTAACGCGATGCAGGAGTATTACGCCCAATACCGCAAGGATGAGGAGCTTAAAACGCCTGCCGAATTTGCAGACTTCCGGGAGATGTTTAAGCAAAAGAATTTGTTTGACGCGGTTCTGGTGGCGACCTGCGATCATATTCATGCGACCGCCAGCATGTGGGCAATCAAAAATAACAAGCATGTCTATTGCGAAAAGCCATTGACCCACTCGGTCTGGGAGGCCCGCAAGCTGGCTGAAGCGGCCAAGCAGTCCCGCGTGGCAACTCAGATGGGAATCCAGGGACATTCCGGCGAAGGCATTCGGCTGATTGTAGAATGGATTCGCGACGGAGCCATCGGGCAGGTTCGCGAAGTTCACGCTTGGACCGATGCGGGCGGGACTTGGTCTGATTTTACGGACCGCCCGAAAGAAACCCTGTCGATTCCTGACGGGCTCGATTGGGATTTATGGCTTGGTCCGGCCGTCCGCCGTCCGTATCATTCCGCGTATCATCCGTATTCCTGGAAGGCCTGGTGGGATTTTGGGACTGGAGCTGTCGGCGACCGGGGCTGCCATCATCTGGATCCGGCTTTCTGGGCTTTGAATTTGGGTCATCCGACCACTGTTGAGGGCTGTTCCAGTATCATTAATAATCAGACAACTCCCAAGGCGTGTATCATTTATTATGATTTTCCGGCTCGGGGGGATCTGTCTCCAGTAAAAGTAGTTTGGTATGATGGCGGCCTGCATCCTGCTCGGCCAGAGGAACTGGAGCCGGAGCGAAACATGGGAAAAGAAGGTCTGCTGTTTATCGGCGATAAAGGCAAGATTCTCTGCGGCGGATGGGGCGAGTCGCCCCGAATTATTCCAGATGCCAAGATGAAAGACTATTTGCGTCCGACCCGATCATTGCCGCGCGTAGGCGACCATTTTCGCGACTGGATTGACACCTGCAAAAACGGCGGCAGCTGCGGGGCAGACTTTGCTTACGGCGCTCTTTTGACAGAGGTGATGCTTCTGGGATTGGTCGCAGTACGCAGGCAAAAAAAGCTGCAATGGGATCCGGTTGCAATGAAAGCGATAAATGATCCTGAGGCTGAGGCCTATCTTCACCCAGAATATGAAAATGGGTGGACACTCTAAAATACTCCGACGCCGCCATTTTGGTTTTCAAAATGCAAAACCGTATAAATAATAATTCGATTTCTCTGTCGCGTAATCGCCGGCGTCGTTGAAATCGCGATGGACGCTGGAAGCGTCGCCTGCATTCGGTGTCAAAATAGGGACTTGGGGCTTGCAAAGTTTGGTTTATCTGCCACAATAGGGGGATGATGACCCTGCAGGATAATGTCTATAATCAGCGCATCGGGCGCCAAGGGGCGAAGCTGAAACTGTGGCGGTACGCCGGACTGATGCTGACGTATCGGTGCAGCGCGGCGTGCGCATTTTGCTACTACTGCTGCGACCCGGGCAAGGGCGGACTGATGGCAGTCGATACCGCTATCAGGACGTGGGAAGGGCTGGTTCGGCTGGCGGGCGAGTCGGCACGGGTGCATTTAACGGGCGGGGAGCCATTTTTAGTTTTTGACCGGCTGGCCGAAATTGTCCAGCAATCTCATAAAATGGGCCTAACAGGTCTTGAATACATTGAAACCAACGCCTCATGGGCAACGAATGAAACCGACATTCAGGAGAAACTGGCGTTTCTGGATGCCCATGGGATGGAAAAGCTGAAAATCAGCTGCGACCCATTTCATCTCGAATATGTCCCCGTTGAAAACGTTATCCGTCTTAAAACGATAGCTGAAAGGGTTCTCGGCCATGGCCGGGTCATGGTTCGCTGGGAGCGATATTTACAAAATCCTGTAAATTTTGAAGGGATTTCCCAGGCGCAAAAGCGGACTATTTACCTGCGGGCATTACAGGATGACCCGTGTCGGCTTACCGGAAGGGCGGCGTTTTTACTGGGGGATTTATTGGATCAAAGGCTGGCATCTGATTTTGCGGGGCAAAACTGTGCCGGTTCATTTTTGGGGGCGAAAGGGGTGCATATCGACCCTTATGGCAATGTCTTTTGCGGGCAATGCAGCGGGATTTCGGTGGGGAACGCGATTGGGGCTTCTATAGATACGTTATGGCAACAATTCGACCCGGAGCAGATGGAGTTTTGGGAAGAGCTGTTCGCCGACGGCCCTTGCGGATTATTGGACTTTGCGGATCGGCAAGGATACCAGCCACGGGCGAAATTTGCTACAAAATGTCATATTTGCACGGAGTTACGGCGATTTTTTTTTGACAAACAGCTTTTTTCGCCGATAATCAAACCATACGAGTGTTATCATATATAGCATTATAAAATCAGGAGGCCGCACTTGGCCGGGAATGAACAAACCAGTAATGATACGCTGTTCGGCAGGATAGCCATCGACCAGAAGCTCTGCACGGAAGACGAGGTGCGAGCAGCCCAAGAAGAGCGTAAAAGGCGAGCAGCCGAAAGACCCGCCCCGCTTGAACAAGTCCTCTTGGAAAAGCAATTTATCACCCCGACTCAGGCCGACCGTTTAAAACTTGTCATTCGCGACAGCCGCGACAGCAGCAGCCAGATTCCCGGATACAAAGTCCTCGGCAAGCTCGGCTCTGGCGCAATGGCGGTGGTGTATAAAGCTAAACAACTGTCGCTGGATCGCACGGTTGCCATCAAGGTGCTCCCGAAAAAATTTGTCCAGAAAACAGACTATATAGAGCGGTTTTATAAAGAAGGACGTCTTGCCGCCAAAATGAACCACAACAATATCGTGCAGGCCATTGACGTCGGCGAAGTCGGCGGGTTGTATTATTTTGTGATGGAGTATGTCGAGGGAAAAACGCTATATGACGATTTATCCAAGGGCAAGATTTTTTCCGAAAAGGACGCTCTCGATATTATCATTCAGGTCGCCAACGCCCTGGCTCACGCCCATTCGCAGGGACTGATTCATCGCGATGTCAAGCCCAAGAATATTATGATCAGCAAGGACAATGTCGTCAAGTTGGCCGATATGGGTCTGGCACGCGAGACTTCCGATGCGCGTGCGGCCAAAACCGAACAGGGCAAGGCATTCGGTACGCCGTATTATATCGCTCCCGAACAAATCCGGGGCGAAGTGGATATCGACGGACGAGCCGACTTGTATTCGCTGGGCGGGACACTGTACCACATGGTTACCGGCCGGGTTCCATTTGAGGCAACGGCACCAGCGGAAGTAATGAAAAAGCATCTGAAAGAAGCTTTGGTTCCGCCAGATCATATCAATACAGCACTGTCGGCGGGGATCTCCGAGGTCATTGAAGTGATGATGGCCAAGAATAAAAAAGACCGCTACGCGACGATGGAAGAGGCGCTGGTGGATTTGCAGGCGATTCGCGACGGCAAGTCTCCGCTGATCGCCCGGCAGAAGTTTAATATGGGCGAGCTGTCGGGCCTTGAAGATGGGGCAATTGTGGATATGCCGCAGGAAAAGACTGTCGGTGTTTCCACCGAAGTTGTCACACAATACCGGATGGCAATTATTCTGCTTGGCGCCCTGTCAGCGATACTGCTGCTGGCCTTGATCTTTATGGCGATGCGAAAAGGATAACCGGCGGATTGCCGGCTGCCCAACTATCTCTATCACACAAGGAAGTCTGTGATGCCGCGAAATCCGACGGAGACCAAGTTTAACATCCTGCATTCCGCTCGCAGTTTGTTCAGTAATTACGGCTTTACCGCTGCCTCACTCGATGACATTCTCAGCGCCTCCGGCGTAACCAAGGGCGGATTTTACCACTATTTTCGGGGCAAAGATCACCTCTGCGAAATTCTGCTCAAGGAGGTCGTCGAAGAGTACAAGGTTTTGGCAGAAACGGTGGATTTAAGTCAGCCCGCTGAAGCGCAGCTTAAACAGTGGCTGACGCTGCTGATTGACAAGAACTCCTCCGGCCAGTGGGTTAATTGCCGATTTATTACCCGGTTATCCGTCCAAATTCAGCTGCTTAGCCCGGAACTGCAAAACCACCTGCTGGATTATTGGCAATGGTATGAAGGGCTGTACCAGCAGTGGCTGTCCGGATGCGGACTGTCGGCAGAGAACGCGAAACTGTCCGCCCGGACGTTAATCGGCACGATGTTTGGGATAATATGGCTGGATAAATGCACCTCAAACTGTCTGTCGCCGGCTGATGTTATTAGTCATCAGCTTCGCTTGATTCTGGACCGGTAGAACGCCGCACGGCTCCTATCGACAATTGGAAAAAATATGGTAGAATAAAGTCGACCTTGTTGGGTCAGAAATATGAAATAAAAATCTTTAGACGAGAGGAAAAGACCATGAAAAAAAGCGGTATGTGGATGTTGTTGGTCGCATGGGCAGCGGCTGTGGCGTTTGTGGGAACAGGATGTTCTAAAAAGACCGATGAGCCAAAACCTGCGGCGGATGCCAATGCGGTTGCCAAGCCGGACATTAAGCCCATTGAGCTGACGTACAGTATCTTTTTCCCGCCGACACATATTCAGTGCATAACGGCGGATCAGTGGGCTAAAGAAATTGAAAAACGCACCGAAGGCCGTGTTAAAATCACGATATTCCCCGCCGGTTCGCTGACGAAAGCCGACCAGTGCTATGAAGGCGTAGTCAATGGCGTTTCTGATATTGGAATGAGCTGCTTTGCCTATACCAAGGGGCGCTTTCCGCTGCTGGAAGGACTGGATTTGCCGCTGGGATACCCCAATGGGATAACCGCCAGTATGATTGCTACAGAGATGGCGGAAAAATATCAGCCCAAAGAATTGGATGATACGCATCTGTTTTATGTTCACGCCCACGGGCCGGGGATTCTGGCATCGAAAAAAGCGGTAAGCACCATGGAAGATATGAAGGGACTTAAAGTGCGGGCAACAGGACTTTCGGCCAGGATTGTTACAAGTCTGGGCGGTAACCCCATTGGCATGAGCCAGGGTGAAACTTATGAAGCTCTGGCAAAAGGTGTTGTCGAGGCGACATTTTGCCCGGTCGAAACGCTTAAGGGCTGGAAACAGGGTGAAGTAATTGAATCGGTTACGGATTCATCCAATATCGGTTATACCACCGCGATGTTTGTGGTGATGAACAAGACCAAATGGCAGTCGCTCCCGGCGGATATCCAGCAGATCTTCAATGAAGTCAATCAAGAATGGGTTGCCAAACACGGCGCCGCATGGGACCAGGCCGATCAGGATGGCTGGGCGTTTATCAAATCATTGAACAAAAAGACCATTGCCCTGACCGATGCTGAAAAGCAGAAGTG
>CAZVXR010000098.1:0-2163 GCA_964630865.1 uncultured Pirellulales bacterium
CGGCCAGGCGTTTGTGGATGAGGTTTTAACTCCAAAACAAAGACCGTTGATTGCGGAAATTCCGGACAAACAGCGGGATTTATTAAAAGAGACCATTGTGGTACGCAAAAGTATTTCACAGGAACTGCGTAGGTTTTTAGAGGGTAAAACGCCGAATAAGACGATAGTTCTAAGTCTGGGTCGTCATTATGGCGAATTGGACGGCGAGATGTCGTGGTATTATGCGACCGCGTTTGCAAAAGTAAATCAGACTCTCAGCCAGCAGCAGCGGACAGCTTTAATGAAATTGCGTAATCTGGACGGCTACAAAAGCGCTCCTTATTACATTTACTCTGGCCCGATTCAAGAACAACCCGTTTTAAATAATGTTGATGTATTTTTCTTTAGCCCGGGAAAAACAGCCCAATGAGACACCTTATTCATAGATTAATTTTGACCTCTGTTTTGTTTTTTTGTTTTGTTGTGATCGGCAACGTCGCGTCACAACAAAACCCAAAACAAGGCTCAGCTTTGTCTTATTGTGTGGTCGATACCGGCCAGACTCAATGCTACAACAACAGCAGTAAAATTGCGCCACCAAAACCCGGGCAGCCATTTTATGGTCAGGACGCTCAATTCCACGGCGAAGCTTTCAATTACACTATCAGCGATGATGGTCTTACTGTGTACGACCGGAGCACTGGAATGACTTGGCAGCGCAGCCCGGACACTGACGGGGATGGGGTGCTTACGCGAAAGGACAAGCTGACCTGGACTCAAATCCAGGCGATGCCTGCAAAGCTTAACGCTATCAAATTCGGCAGATTTGACGACTGGCGCCTGCCGTCTATCAAAGAGCTATATTCGCTTTTCGATGCTCAAGGTGTTGATCCCAGCGGACCGGCGAGTATGAATACCTCCGAACTGACACCCTTTATCAATACAAAATTCTTTAAGTTCGCCTACGGAGATACACGTACCGGCGAGAGAGTCATTGATTCCCAATACGCGTCAAGTACCAGGTACGTCGGTAAGTCCGCCCGTGGATTTGACAAATTATTTGGTGTTAACTTCGCAGATGGCCGCATCAAAGGCTATGACCTGCAAATGCCGGGTGGAGCTGAAAAAACGTTCTTCGTGCAGTGCGTACGCGGCAATCCTAACTATGGTAAAAATGATTTCCATGACAACGGCGACGGTACCATTGCCGATCTTGCCACAGGCTTGATATGGTCCAAGACAGACAGCGGTAAGGGTATGAACTGGCAGGATGCGCTGGTTTGGGTCCAAGAGAAGAATACAGAAAAGTATCTTGGCTGCAGTGATTGGCGGATGCCGGACATCAAGGAATTGCAGAGTATTGTGGATTATAACCGTTCTCCCGATTCAAGCCACTCGGCTGCCGTTAATCCGCTTTTTGAATGTACACAGATCACCAACGAGGGCGGCAAAATCGATTATCCTTTCTATTGGTCAAGTACGACTCATGCGGGTCTTCATGGCAGTGGTGCCGCGATGTATATCGCCTTTGGCCGAGCGGGAGGCTGGATGTCAGAACGTGCTATGGCTGGCGGGCCTCCGGACCGACGCGGTGGGATTGGACGCGGTGGTCGCTCCCAAGGCGGACCGCCGCCTGCAGGCATGCCAGCGGACGATGCCGGAGACTATCAGTTTACCGATGTTCATGGCGCCGGCGCCCAGCGCAGTGACCCCAAAGCCGGCGATCCCAAGCAATTTCCCCATGGCCGTGGACCACAGGGAGACACCATTCATATCAACAACTTTATTCGTTTGGTGCGAGGCAGACCAAGCGGGATCAATGAGGCGGGAAGATAAAGCGAGAATTGATAGTCATGGTTTTGTCGTTTTGGATTATTTGCTGTCGGCGTGGTTGTCATATTGTTGGCGACGAAACAGACTTTGGCTAAACTCCCGCCGTGCCAACACGCATACCAAACTGTCTGTCAAGCAAAAGGCACCGGAGGCGATTATTATGCCTGTTAATTACGCCATATCTTTGAGAGCTTTGAAAGGCCGGATCTTGATAACTTTCCGAGCGGGCTTAGCCGCAAAGACCTGCTCCTGTTTGGTGAACGGGTTGATGCCTTTCCGTTTTGGGGTGGCAGGCTTATGAACGACTGTGATCTTAAGCAGACCTGGCAAAGCAAAAACGCCAGGGCCTTT
>CAZVXR010000099.1:0-4706 GCA_964630865.1 uncultured Pirellulales bacterium
GTTTTTGCGCATCGACGGATGTGAAATTCTGACTCGCCCGATTAAAGGTACTCGCCCGCGCAAGCCGTGCGAATGCAGCGCCGAAGCCAAACATGCAAACCGCCGCCATTACGAAGACCTGTTAGATAGCGACAAAGACAAGGCCGAACTGGCGATGATTGTCGATCTTGAACGCAATGATTTTGCCCGCGTCTGCGTTTCCGGCACCCGACATGTCCGGCGTCATCGCGTCATCGAAGCATACCCGACCGTCTTTCACGCCTTTGGCGAGATTGCCGGGTCGCTGCCGCGTAACAATGACCCGGCTCTTTTTTGCGATATTCTGCGAGCAGTCTTCCCCGGAGGCTCGATTACCGGAGCCCCTAAAATCCGTGCGATGGAAATCATCGAACAGCTTGAGCCGACACGACGCGGGGTTTATTGCGGCAGCATAGGCCATATTGGGCTGGACTTCCGCACGGCTCTAAATATCGCCATCCGTACCATCGTCGTCAAAAACGGCCGCGCCCTGATCCAGACCGGCGGCGGCATCGTCGCCGACTCTGACCCGCAGGCCGAATGGAACGAAATGCTGACTAAAGCCAGCGCCCTGCTCAGAGGCGTCCAGGCCTGCCAGACATCGCTTCGCGATAGCAGGTTTTCGTCTTGACGTATAGCCCGGCAAACGATACTATGTTGCGGTTCCCTGTCAAACAGGCGTAATATGGATAGTATTTCATAGGAGATAACCAAGTGAAGCAGAACGGAATATTGACAGTTTTGTGTGCGGGAACCATTCTGATGGCATGTTCCTGTTCTTTATCAACATTAAATCGGAAAGCAAAAGCAATGATCGAAAAGAAACCCTTCGGACAAGTCTATGGACAGGCGGTAGAGGTGTACCAAATGACCAACGCCAACGGCCTTAAAGCGTCAATTACCAACTATGGCGGGACGATGGTCTCGCTGATTGTGCCGGACAAAAACGGTAAAATGGAAGACATTTTGCTGGGCTATGACAACGTGGATGGGTTTGTCGCAAACAGCCCCTATTTCAACGCCCTCATCGGTCGCTATGGCAATCGCATCGCCGGGGGTAAATTTAGCCTCGATGGCAAGGTTTACACGCTGGCCGCCAACAATAATGGCAATACCCTTCATGGCGGCCTGAAAGGCTTTGACAAGGTCATCTGGAACGCCGAACCTTTTGAAAACGCTGATGGCGTCGGAGTCAAACTTGGCTATACCAGCAAAGATATGGAAGAGGGCTATCCAGGCAATCTGACGGTCAATGTGATTTATACGCTGACTAACCGCAACGAGCTAATCATCGAATATATGGCGCTGACGGACAAGGCCACCGTTTGCAATCTGACCCAGCACAATTACTACAACCTGACTGGCAGCACCAAGGACAGTATCCTCGGTCATGTCCTGACGCTGAATGCCGACAAATTTACACCCATTGACAAAGGTTCGATCCCGCTCGGCCAGATGCGACAGGTCAAGGGCACACCGATGGATTTCACCCAGCCGAGGACTATCGGCGACCGCATCAATCAAGCCGACGAACAGCTTGAATGCGGCCTCGGCTACGACCATAACTGGGTCCTGAATAAAAAGGGCAAAGAGCTGTCGCACGCAGCGACTCTCTATGAACCCAAGAGCGGACGCGTGATGGAAATCTGGACGGAAGAGCCGGCAGTCCAGTTCTATTCCGGAAACTTCCTCGACGGAACAATTACTGGCAAGGGCGGCGCCGTGTATAAGCAGCGATGGGGAATGTGTCTTGAAACGCAGCACTTCCCCGACAGCCCCAATCACCCGGCGTTTCCAACGACAACACTGCGCCCCGGCGAACTCTACAAAACGAAAACGGTACACAAGTTTATGACCCGCTGATCGCAGCTTGAGAAAAATGCAGGATAGAAACAATAACTTTTTTAGGAAGATACAATATGCCTTATGCTATCGGATTAGATTACGGCACCAATTCGGTGCGATGCCTGGTGGTTGATGTCGCCAACGGAAAAGAAATCGGTACGGCCATCTGGGGCTATGAAACCGGACAGGCGGGCATCATTCTCGACAAAGCCGACCACAATGTTGCCCGACAAAACCCAGCCGATTATCTGAAAGGTCTGGAAATCGTCATTAAAGCGGCAATGACACAGGCAAAAAAAGCGGATAAAAAATTCGCTCCGGATAAAGTCGTCGGCATCGGTGTGGACACGACCGGTTCGACCCCCATCCCCGTCAACAAAGACGGCGTCCCGCTAATGATGACTCCCGAATTCAAAACCAACCCCAACGCCGGCGCCTGGCTGTGGAAAGACCACACCGGATACATCGAAGCGGCAAAAATCACCGCTCTGGCCGCCAAGATGCGTCCGCAATACTTGGCCAAATGCGGAGGCGCCTACTCTTCCGAGTGGTTCTTCAGCAAAATCTGGCATTGCCTCAAAGCTGACAAAAAAGTCTTTGACGCTGCCTATACCTGGGTTGAACACGCCGACTGGATTCCTGCGGTCTTAACCGGCACCGACCATCCAAGCAAACTGAAACGCTGCCGCTGCGCCGCCGGCCACAAGGCGATGTTCAGCGATAGCTGGGGCGGCTACCCGGACAAGAAATTCCTGGCCGCACTTGACCCCAAACTCGGCAAACTGCGGGATGCTCTGCCGAATGTTGCCTACGCGATTGATGCCGCCGCCGGAGGACTGACAATCCAATGGGCAAAAAAGCTTGGCCTGTCCGTTGGGACCCCTGTCGCCATTGGCGCCTTTGATGCACATCTTGGGGCGGTCGGCTCCGGGATTCAGCCTGGCGCACTCGTCAAAATAATCGGCACCAGCACCTGCGATATGGCTGTTGCGCCCAACACACAAAAGCTGCCTGACATACCGGGGATTTGCGGTATTGTTGATAGCTCCATTCTGCCCGGCTGCTGGGGCCTGGAAGCGGGACAATCCGCCGTCGGCGACATCTTCAACTGGTTTGTCAACTACATCCAGCCCGGCGGTGAAAAATTCGGCTCGCACACAGAACTTACCAATAAGGCCGCCAAACTCAAACCCGGACAATCGGGCTTGCTAGCGCTGGACTGGAACAATGGAAACCGGACAATCTTGATTGACCAGCGGCTGACCGGATTGCTCGTCGGCCAGACGCTGCATACCCGGCCTGAGGAAATCTATCGGGCATTGATTGAGGCGACTGCTTTTGGGGCGCTGACTATTATTAACCGCTTCGAGGAATACGGCGTGTCCATCAAACAGGTTGTCTGCTGCGGTGGTATCGCGGAAAAAAATCCGATGCTGATGCAAATTTACGCCGACATCACCGGATGCCAGATGAAAGTCTCACGCTCCGCCCAGACCTGTGCACTCGGTTCGGCAATCGCCGGCGCGGTCGTCGGGGGCGTATACAAGAACTTCGCTTCCGCCCAAAAGGCGATCTGCGGACTAAAGCCCAAAACCTTTAAGCCCGACAAAAAAGCCGTCGCCGTGTACAAGCAGCTTTATGCCCAGTACAAGAAACTGCACGACGGTTTCGGTGTCAAAGGCACAAAGCAGGACATCTCCGGCGTAATGAAAGAATTGCTGGCAATCAAGGAAAAAGCCAACGCCCGCTAAGGGTAACAGTAAGGGCGGGCTTCAAACCCGCCCTTTTATATTCATTGACCGTAGGCGCCTGCCCTCAAGGTAGCCGAAGCATCTTGCTTCGGATAAATCTCTGTGCCGAAAGCATTTCTCTTTCTTATTGCTTCCCCCCTTTTCAAGGGAGAGGACGTAGGATGGGCTTTAGCCCATCAAAAACAGCTGGCGTAAATATTTTTCCGATTTTTCCAAAAAATAAGTTGACACAACAAGTTTATAGATGTATAGTTTATATATAAACTAAAATGGTCTAAATATGAGGTCGGCAATGGCTCTTAAAGAGGAACTCAAATTAGTCAAACCGCTGGCAAGCCTTGAACACGAGGCGATTTTGGGCATTTATTACACCGCCGCGATGATGAAAAAGAAAGCATCTGATTTTCTCCACGCTTTTGGATTAACCGATGTACAGCTGAATTTGCTGCTGATGCTCCGGCATCAGGGCGGCTTAGAAGGTCTTAGCCAGGCTCGACTTAGCGAACTAATGGTCGTCGGCAAGGCCAACGTAACCGGCCTGGTCGATCGGCTTCAGCGGGATGGCCTGGTCGGCCGCACCGCAACCGATGACCGGCGGTATAATATCATTCAGCTGACTCCCAAAGGCCAAAAACTGCTCGAAAAAATTGAACCGCTCTACGCCAAAGAAGTTGACCGGCTGATGGGACAATTCAAAAAACAGGACCTAAAAGACCTCGTAAGCTTCCTGGATGAGATTCGGAAACGGTTTGCAGAATAAAGGATTGACGCATGAATCCCAAAGTACAAAAATGGATCAAAGCAATTGTTATCCGGATTATCGTCTGGCCGGTAGTCCTCGTTATTTTTGTTTGCTCCTGTGCCGACAAGATGATCTTTCACCCGCCGCAGGCAAGCTATACGCCTGATGATGGGATTGTACGAATTCCCGTTACCGCAAAAGAACAGATTGCCGCGATGTATCGCCCGGCGGATGCCAACAGCTTTGTGCTGCTGTTTAGCCATGGTAATGCTGAGGATATCGGGCAAAACGAGGAGTTTTTCGAATTGGCCAATCAAGCCGGTTTTGGCGTGTTTGCGTATGATTATCGC